>NZ_JBXWQU010000042.1:0-4411 GCF_059612545.1 Ruegeria sp. SAZD011
TTACGGCTGCGTATTTGAACTCTGGGATTTTTCCGTAGGGGTCGAGGGCAGCGTTTGTGAGGATGTTTGCGGCGGCTTCGACATAGGCGAAGGGGAGGAAGACGTTGTCCTGGGCGATGGCGCGGTCGGCGCGGACCATGACCTGGACGCTGCCGCGCCGTGTGGTCAGGCGGATCATGTCGCCGGGCTCGATCCCCATTGCGCGCAGGGTGGCGGGGTGCATCGAGCAGTTGGCCTCGGGCTCGACGGCGTCAAGCACGCTGGCCCGCCGGGTCATCGAGCCGGTATGCCAATGCTCCAGCTGCCGCCCGGTGATCAGCACGAAGGGATAGTCCGCATCGGGCCGCTCGTCGGGTTCGACGATCCTGGCCGGGGTGAAGCGGGCCCGCTTGTTGGCGCGCGGGAAGCCGTCGCCAAAGACGATGGCCTGGCCCGGATCCTCGGGGCTGAGCGAGGGATAGGTGACCGCCTCGCCTTCGAGCCGCTCCCAGGTGATGTTGTCGAGCGATTTCATGTTGCGCTTCATCTCGGCGAAGACCTGGCTGGGGTGGGTGTAATCCCAGTCGAGGCCCAGGCGCCTGGCCAGTTCCACCTCGATCCACCAGTCTTCGCGCGCCTCGCCCGGGGGCGCCACGGCGGGGCGGCCCATCTGCACCTGGCGGTTGGTATTGGTCACGGTGCCGGTCTTTTCCGCCCAGGCGCTGGCGGGCAGGATCACGTCGGCATAGTTCGCCGTTTCCGTCAGGAAGATATCCTGCACCACCAGATGGTCGAGCATCGCCAGCGCGGCGCGGGCGTGGTCCACATCGGGGTCCGACATGGCCGGGTTCTCGCCCAGGATATACATGCCCCTGATGTCGCCATGGTGGATCGCATGCATGATCTCGACCACGGTCAGCCCCTTCTGGTTCGAGAAGTCGCCCGAGTTCCAGACAGAGGTAAAGGCCGAGCGCACGCCATCATCCGTCACCGACTGGTAATCGGGCAAAAACATCGGGATCAGACCCGCATCGGACGCGCCTTGCACGTTGTTCTGACCGCGCAGGGGGTGCAGGCCCGCGCCGGGCTTGCCCACATTGCCGGTCATCAGCGCCAGGGAGATCAGGCAGCGCGAGTTGTCGGTGCCGTGGATATGCTGGCTGACGCCCATGCCCCAGAAGATCATGCCCGCCTTGCCCGCGGCGAATGTGCGCGCCGCGTCGCGCAGATCACCGGCCGCGATGCCGCAGATGGGCTCCATCTTCTCAGGCGCGTAGTCGGCCAGATGCGCCTTCATCTCCTCCCAGTTCTCGGTGAACTGGTCGATATAGGCCTGGTCATACAGCCCCTCTTCGACGATCACATGCATCATCGCGTTCAGCATCGACACATCCGCGCCCGGCTTGAACTGCAACCGGTGGGTGGCAAAGCGGCCCATGCCGACGCCGCGCGGGTCGCAGACGATCAGCTTGCCGCCGCGCTTGGTGAACTGCTTGAAATAGGTGGCCGCAACAGGATGGTTCTCGATCGGGTTGCAGCCGATCACGATGGCCACATCCGCGTTCTCGATCTCGTTGAAGGTCGCGGTCACCGCGCCCGAGCCGACATTCTCGAGCAGCGCCGAGACCGAGGAGGCATGGCAGAGCCGGGTGCAATGGTCGACATTGTTATGGCCAAAGCCCTGGCGGATCAGCTTCTGGAACAGATAGGCCTCTTCGTTCGAGCATTTGGCGCTGCCAAAGCCCGCCACATAGCTGCCCTTTTGCGCGCGCAGATCGGCCAGGCCGCGGGCGGCAAAATCCAGCGCCTCCTCCCAGCTCGCCTCGCGGAAATGGCTCAGCGGATTGCCCGGGTCGACGTTCAGCCCCTTGGGCGCGCCCTCCCGCCGGATCAGCGGTTTGGTCAGCCGGTGCGGGTGGTCGATATAGTCAAAGCCGAACCGCCCCTTGACGCAGAGCCGGCTTTCGTTGGCCGGACCATCGACGCCGGTCACGTATTTGATCTTGTTGTCCTTGACCTTGAAGCTCAGCTGGCAGCCCACGCCGCAGAACGGGCAGACGGATGTGACCTCGCGGTCGTAATCGGCGCTGTCGCCATGCTGATAGCTGTCCAGCACGGTCGCCGGCATCAGCGCGCCGGTCGGGCAGGCCTGCACGCATTCGCCGCAGGCCACGCAGGTCGAGGCGCCCATCGGGTCGTTCTGGTCGAACACCACCTGCGCCCCGGCCCCGCGCCCGGCCATGCCGATCACGTCATTGACCTGCACCTCGCGACAGGCGCGCACGCAGAGATTGCAGTTGATGCAGGCATCCAGGTTGACCCGCATCGCCACATGGCTGTCGTCGAGCAGCGGCACGCTGTCGGGCGTCTTGGCGGGAAAGCGGCTCTCGCTCACCCCGTTCAGATCGGCCATGGCGTGGAAATGGCTGGACGCGTCATGCGCCACCTCGGGCTGGTCGGCCAGCAACAGCTCGACCACCATCTTGCGGGCGCCCTCGGCGCGGGCGCTGTCGGTGGTGACCACCATGCCCTCGGCCACCGGCCGGATGCAGGAGGCCACCAGCGTGCGCTCGCCCGCGACCTCGACCATGCAGGCGCGGCAATTGCCGTCCGGGCGATAGCCGGGGTCGGGCTTGTGGCAGAGATGCGGGATCACCAGGCCGCGGCCATGCGCCGCCTCCCAGATGGTCAGCCCCTCGGGCACGGTGACCTCTTCGCCGTTGAGGGTAAAGCTCACCATCTCGACATGTGCGCCGTCGGCCATCTCAGATCTCCTCCGCGAAGTGTTTCATGGTCAGCCGGATCGGGTTCGGCGCCGCCTGGCCCAGACCGCAGATCGAGGCATCCGCCATCACCTGGCACAGCTCTTCCAGCAGCGGCCGGTCCCAGTGTTCGGCCTGCATCAGCTTGACCGCCTTTTCGCAGCCCGCCCGGCAGGGGGTGCACTGGCCACAGCTCTCGTCCTCGAAAAAGCGCAGCATGTTCAGCGCCGCGTCGCGCGCGCTGTCCTGCTGGCTCAGCACCACCACCGCCGCCGAGCCGATGAAGCTGCCATGGGGCTGCAACGTGTCAAAATCCAGCGGGATGTCATCCATGCTCGCCGGCAGCAGGCCCGACGACGGCCCGCCCGGCTGATAGGCCTTGAACACATGGCCCGCCGCCATGCCGCCCGCCGCCGCGATCACGTCGCGGATGGTCGAGCCCGCCGGCAGCAGATGCACCCCGGGCTTCGCCACCCGGCCCGAGACCGAATAGCTGCGCAGGCCCTTGCGGCCGTTCTTCTCGACCGAATTCAGAACCTCCGGCCCCTCGCGGCAGATCCGCGCAACCCAATGCAATGTCTCGATATTATGGACCAGCGTCGGACGGTCGAACAGACCCACCTGCGCCACGAAGGGCGGCCGGTGCCGGGGCAGCCCGCGCTTGCCCTCGATGCTCTCGATCATCGCGCTTTCTTCGCCGCAGATATAGGCGCCCGCGCCCCGGCGCAGGTCGATATAGCCTTTGGCCACGATCCCGGCCGCCTCCAGCGCCGCGATCTCGGCGGCCAGGATCTCCAGCACGGCGGGGTATTCGTCGCGCATGTAGATATAGCAGGTCTCGGCCTCGACCGCCCAGGCCGCGATCAGCATGCCCTCGAGGAACAGATGCGGCACCCGCTCCAGGTAATGGCGGTCCTTGAAGGTGCCCGGCTCGCCCTCGTCGCCATTCACCGCCAGGTAACGCGGACCCGGATTGGCCCGCACAAAGCCCCATTTGCGCCCCGAGGGGAAACCCGCGCCGCCCAGACCGCGCAGGCCCGCCGCCAGCACGCTGTCCTGCACCGCTTCCCAGTCGCCGCCCGCCCGCAGGTCCTTGAGCACCGCATAACCGCCCGCCGCCGCATAGGCGTCGAACCCCTCGTAATCGGGCAGATGCGCATGGGTATCGCCCGCCGCAATCGCCGCCCGCACCTTCTCCGGCGTGGCGTGATCGATATGGTTATGGCCCAGCTCCAGCACCGGCGCCGTGTCGCAGCGCCCCATGCAGGGTGCCCGCAACACGCGCACCTGGCCCGGATCCAGCCCCTCTTCCAGCGCCGCGCGCAGCTGCTCGGCCCCGGCCAGCTCGCAACTCAGCGAATCGCAGACCCGGATCGTCAGCGCCGGCGGCGGTGTCTCGCCCTCCTTCACCACGTCAAAATGCGCGTAAAAGGTTGCGGTCTCGTAAACCTCCGCCTGCCCCAGCTTCATCTCGAACGCCAAAGCCGCAAGATGATCCGCCGACAGATGACCGTAAGCGTCCTGGATCAGGTGCAGAAACTCGATCAGCAAATCCCGCCGCCGCGGACGATCCCCCAACAAAGCCCGTACAGCCGCCAAACCCTCGTCGCTATAAACACGACCCTTCGGCAATCGACGCCCACGACCACGTCCACTCTTCCATACGCCCG
>NZ_JBXWQU010000043.1:0-155370 GCF_059612545.1 Ruegeria sp. SAZD011
CAAACTGATGGATGTGATGGAACCCCTGCCCCAACCGGCACGGCGCTCGATCACCTTTGACCGTGGCTTCGAGTTCCGTGCATGGCGCAGGCTGCAAGCCCAGATTGGCACAGAAAGCTGGTTTTGCGATCCACAGGCACCCTGGCAGAAAGGTTCAGTTGAAAACCTGAACAAACGTGCGCGTCGGTACCTGCCCCGTGACACGCAGCTCGCGGCGCTCTCAAATCGCAATATGAAGGCGATTTGCGACCGCCTTAACGGCACGCCAAGAAAGTGCCTCGGATGGCAAACCCCAACCGAGGCCTTCAGAGAAGAAATGATGAAACTGAGATAGCGGAAACCGTCGCAACGACCCTTGAGCCATCAGCCGGACCATAGCGGCCTCGGTCTATGAGGTGCGCTGGGGTGCAAACCGCTGGACGGCGAAATCTGCAATCGGCAGGTCCGTTCTCCCGTTCAGGATCAGATCGGCGGTGATCTGGCCAGTGATCGGCGCCAGCGCGAAGCCATGGGCCGAGAAGCCGAACAGGTGATATCCTCCGTCACGGCTCGCCGGGCCGATCACCGGCAACCGGTCGGGGGTCATGCCTTCGATCCCTGCCCAGCCTCGCAACACACGCGCGCGCGCCATGTTGGGAAAGATCGCTGCCGCCGCGGCGGCGTTGCGGGCCAGTTGGCGCATGTCGAGCATTGTGGTGCCGGTATCGGGATCAGCACTTCCCTGATAGGCCCCACCGATCAGCACCGTGCCATTGCCGAACTGCTTGAAACTCAGCGCCCGCCCCTGTGCACCCACTACAGGGGACAGGAACGGGCGCAGACGTTCGGTGATCATCAGCATCAGGGCCGAGGCGGTGACCGGTGCCCGGTCGCCCATCATTGCGGCCAGGTCTCCGCCCCAGGCGCCCGCGGCGTTGATCAGCACCGGGGTGGCATATGTGGGGCCGGTGGTCTCTATGGTCCAGCACCCGTTGGTCCCGTCGACCCCTGCGACCCTGGTCCCTTCGACAAGCGCCACCCCGAGAGACCGCGCCTTTCTGCTGAAAGCGCGGACCGTGCGGAACGGGTCGGCGTGGCCGTCACCATGGACAATGGTTGCACCGACGCAATGCGCGGCGGCGGCGGGCAGAACCGTGCGCAAGGCCGCCTGGTCGATGATCTCTTCATGCGAGAAGCCATGGGAAAGAAGGTGTTCACGGCGTATTTGCAGCGCGGCAAGTTCGGTTTCGGTTTCGGCCACCTTGATCTGTGCGGCCGGGGCAAAGCCGCAATCGTCATCGACAAGGTCGGATATCCTGTGCCACCGGTGCAACGCCGCCTGAGCCAGAGGCAGTTCCGGCACCGCACGCCCGAGTCGGCGTACCCCACCGGCATTCGCGCCCGAGGCATGCCGCCCGGCGCGGTCCTTTTCCACCACCACGACCCGCAGTCCCGCGCGGGCCAGATGCAGCGCCACCGACAATCCGTGCAACCCTGCGCCGACGACCACGGCATCGGCCTTTACGGTCGCCCGGACCATCGTCGTCACTCCGCCTCGTCGAGCGCCGCCAACTGCCCAAGCTCCAGAGGCTTGACCGGCGCGCGCAGGCGCGCGGCGCCGACATCGGCTATGGCGCATCCCCGTTCGGCAGCGATTACCTCTGTCACCGTCAAGCCGCAGAACCGCCCCTGACACGGACCCATGCCAGCGCGGGTAAAACTCTTGAGCTGGTTGGGGCCCCTGCAACCCAGCGCGACCGCCTCGCGGATACTGGCGGCGGACACCTCTTCGCAGCGGCAAACGATGGTGTCATCACCGGGCGGGATGCGAAAGCGGTCCGCCGGGCGATAGAGTGTATCGAGAAACCGCCTTAATCCGGCCTGATGATCCAACGCCCGGCGCATGGGCGCGGCAAGGCTGTCGCGCTGTTCGGTCGTGATCCTGCCCAACCGGTGCAACGCGCCAAGTGCCGCGATCTGCCCACCTGCTTCGGCGGCCACGGCGCCCGCGATCCCGGCCCCGTCACCGGCGACGGCAATGTTTGGATGGCTGGACGTGCCCCAATCATCAATGCGCGCATGCCAACAGGCCTGTTCGGGATGCCAGTCGTGCCGACATCCGGCAGCCATCGCCAGATTGACATTTGGAACCACACCCTGATGCAGCAGTACCGTCTCGGCGGGCACGCGACTCCAGCGGCCCGACTTGCAATATTCCACCGCCTCTGCGGCCCCTGCCCCAACGATCCGGATATCCTCGACCCCGCTCATTACCGGGATCCCCGAGGCACGGATCTCCCGTTGCCAGCGCCAGCCTTTCCACAGGCTGGCCGCGTGGCGCATCGTTCCGGGCAGGTGAGGCAGCGCGCGGGTGTAGTTCCCTCGCGGCGTGGTGTCGAGCAGGCCCGCCACCTTGACCCCGGCGCGCAGGTATTGATGCGCGACGAGGTAGAGAAGCGGCCCGGTGCCGACGAATACCGGCGCCGGCATGGCGATGCCCGATGTCTTGAGCAGGATCTGCGCGGCGCCCGCGTTCATCACCCCCGGCAGGGTCCAGCCCGGCACCGGAAAGGGGCGCTCTTGTGCGCCGCTGGCAAGGATGATCTGATCCGCCCGAAGCAGTTGTGCGCGATCCTCGACAGTCACGCCGATCTCGCCGCTTGCGTCGACCTGCCAGACGGTCGCGCCGGGAACATAGCGGGCGGTGCTGGTCCGAAACCGATCGACCAGCCCTGCGCCATCGAGATACTCTGCCCCCAGGATCGCGGCGCCGTCCTCGCGGCGCCGCTCGACGGCGCGATAGATCTGACCACCGGGCCGGGGTTGCTCGTCCAGCACGAGAACCGAGGCGCCATGTCGGCTGGCCCGTGTCGCGGCGGCCATGCCCGCAGGACCGGCGCCGATGACGACGATATCGTGCTGCTCGGTCATGGTGCCTCCTCGGGATCGAGAGACAGGACGGCGGTCACGTCAAAGGCCCCTTTCTGACGGGACACCCGCATTCCGTCGCGCACCTCGTGCATGCAGGCCTGCTGATTGCCCTTGCCGTCGATCTCGACCAGGCAGTCGAAACATACCCCCATCATGCAGAGCGGCCCGCGCGGTGTATCGGACAGGGCGGTGGTGCGGAACTGCCGGATCCCGGCGCCAAGCAGCGCCGCCGCAACGGTGTCTCCGGGCTGTGCCTCGATCACGGTGCCTTCGAAATGGATGCGGACGGGCGCGCCCGGGACCTCAAACACTCGGGACATGCTCAAACCTTTCCGGGCCAAGGCCGCTAGTTTCGCTCGGAAGCCCGCCCTCGGCAATCGCGGCGGCAAGGCTCTGGATATGGGCGGCGGCAAGGGTGACGCCGCTGTGACAGGTGGCGGCATAGGCGCCGGGACAGGTTTCCGAGCGGGCATAGATCGGTGCGCCATCCGGCGACATCACCCGCAACGCGCCCCAGGCGCGGACGATCCGGGCGTGGCGCAGATGCGGGAATGTCTGCACCGCACGCGACGCGATCCGGGCCTGGCAGGCGGCGGTTGTGCCATCGTCGAACCCCACCTCTTCCTTGCTCTCGCCCAGTTGCACGCTGCCTTCGGCGGTCTGCCGGATGCCGGACAGGGGCAGGTCGAGGAACGGGCGCATACGCTCGGTAATCAGGTTCTGACCACGCTGCGGGCGGACCGGAACCTGCAACCCGACCTGTTGGGCCAAGGCCGGCGTGCCAAGACCACAGGCGACGACAACCTGTTCGCAATCGAAGCTCTGGCTGGCGGTTCTGACCTGAAACCTGTGCGACCGCTGCTGGATTTCCAGCACCTTCTCGCCACTTCTGATCGTGCCGCCCAGCAACTGGAACCCCGCGTGCAACGCCCGCAACAGGGCCAGCGGATTGACATGTCCGTCTGTCGAAGAATAGCAGCCCCCCACCACATCGGGACCGAGGCCGGGCACCATGTTTCCCAGCGCGCGGCGTTCCAGTATGCGATAATCCACATGCGGGGCGTGGCGGCACAGCAGCTCCATCCGCTCGGCCTTTTCGGTCATCTCGTCATCGGAGAGAAAGATCTCGATCCCGCCGGGCCGCCGATAATCGAGGCGCAGCCCGGTCAGATCGGTCAAGTCGCTCGCCAGCTGTTCCCAGCCCTGCGCCGATTGCCAGGTCCACTGGGCATAAGGGGGCATCTCGACCCCCTTGGACTGCACCCAGACCAGCCCGAAGTTGCCACGCGCCGCGCGAAAGGCGACATCGCCCTCGTCCAGCATCAGGGCCCTGACCCCGCGGCGTTGCAGGCCAAAGGCAATCGCGGCCCCGACCAGCCCGCCGCCGATCACGATGGCGTCGGCGCTGGTCATGCGAACCTGCCGATATCGTAGGGCGCAAGATCGAGGTTCAGTGGCTCGCCCGCGATCAGCCCGGCCAGGATGCGCCCGGTATTGGGCGCCATGCCCAACCCGTAATGGCAATGCCCGAAGGCCACGAACAGGCCAGCCGCGCCCGGCACCGCCCCGATCGCGGGCAGGCTGTCGGGAAAGGAGGGCCGCACCCCCATCCAGGGGGTGACGGTTTCGGTATCGAGCCTTGGGAACAGCCGTTTGGCCATACGCCGGAATACCTCGGCGCGGCGATAATCAGGTGGCGCGTCCAGCCCCGCGAATTCGGCGGTTCCGGCACAACGCAACCCGTCGCGCATGGAACTGGCGACAAACTTGCCTTCGACATCCATGACCGAATTGTTCACCGCGATCCCCGGGTTGGCAAACATCAGGTGATAGCCCCGCTCTGCCTCAAGCGGCAGTGTCAGTCCGAGCGGCGCCAAGAGCCGTGCTGACCATGCTCCCATGGAGACAACGGTGCAAGTGCTTGTGATCGCGTCCCCGGTTGTGTCGATCCGCCATTCGCTCCCGTCGCGTCGCAGACCGCGAATCTCGGCCCGGCGAAACCGGGCGCCCATGCGCAGGGCCTTGTCCATCAGCGCCCGGCCCAAGGCGCCGGGATCGGTGGCGCGGGCCTGATCGCGGATCACGATCGCCGCCCTGTAGTCGGGCGCGATCTCTGGCTCGATCTCGCGCAGCGTATTGCCGTCGATCCGCTCCAGCGGCACTCCGCGATCAAGTCGCATCCGCCAGCCAAGCGTATCGAGATCCGCGTTTACGGGGTTGCGAAAGACATGCACATAGGCTGCGTCCCGCAAGAGCCCCTCCTGCCCTGTCCCTTTCAGGTGCTGGCGATAGAGTTCGACATTGGGACGGTTGAGCGCGTTCATCGCATCGGCAATCGCGGGCAGTCGATCAGCACCCCCCGCGCGCAGGAACCGCAGCAGCCAGGGCAACATGCGCGGCGCGTGGGACAGTCTGACTGACAGCGGCCCCTCGCGGTCGATCAGCCATCCCGGCACCTGTTTCCAGAGGCCCGGCATCGACTGCGGGACGCAACTCCATGGTGAAATCACCCCGGCATTGCCATGGCTGGCCCCGCTGGCGGGATCGTTTCTGTCGATCAGCTCGACATCGAACCCCTTTTCCAGCAGGGACAGCGCGGTGCAGATACCGACGATACCCGCCCCCAGAACGTGAACAGAGCCTCGCGCGGCGCCCGGCATTACGCAACCTGTACCCGTTTGCTGGCATAGACTTGCTGGAGCAATACCGGCAGCGCCACCATCATCGCGAACAGGTCGCTTTTCGATCCGGGCGTGACCATGAACAGCGCGGCAAAGGCGATTACCCAGCGAAGGGGTTTCGGCATCGGTGCGATGAAGAAGCCGCTGACGGCGGTTGCCATCATCACCACGCCCAGACCACAGGTCAGGACGGTTTGCAGGAACTCGACCCAGGTGAAGTACTCTTCGAGCACGATCAGCATCGCGGGTGAATAGACGAACACCATCGGCACCATCAGCTTGGCAATGCCAAGCGAGAAGGCCGACAGACCGGTTCTGAACGGATCGGCCCCCGCGATACCCGCCGCGGCATAGGCCGAGGCACAGACCGGCGGTGTGATTTCCGAAATCACGCCGTAATAGAGGACAAAGAGATGCGAGGCGAGCGGCGGAACTCCGAGGTTGGCCAGCGCCGGCTGCGCGACCGTCGCCAGCATGATGTAAAGCGCCGTGGTCGGCAGGCCCGCGCCCATCAGGATGCAGGTGATCGCGATCAGTACCAGCGAGATGAACAATGTCAGGCTGGGGATCGAGATCTCGAGCATCGGGATCCAGCTGATCAGCCCGTGCACGGTTTCGGCCAGAGACAGGGCGCCATTGGCCACCATGAAACCGAGCCGGAAACCCAGCCCGGTGGAATTGACCACGCCGACAACGATGCCGATGGCGGCCACGACGGCACCCACGGCCAGCGCGTATTTGGTCCCCAGCACCGCGCTGTCCATAACGTCGCGGATGGTCATCCTGTGCATCGGGTTGAGAAAACCCACCACCAGGGCCGAGGTGATCCCCCAGAACGCCGCCATATGGGGCGAGTAGCCGCTGAACAGCACATAGATCAGGACGAACAGAGGGATCGAGGCGGGCCAGCCGCGCTTGATCACGCGCCAGAGCTGCGGGATCTCGGCCTCGGGCACGCCTTTCAGCCCCATGCGCTTGGCCTGGAAATGCACGATGCAGAGCACGCCGATATAATGCATCGCTGCCGGGATCGCGGCCGCCAGCACGATGGTGGTATAGGGCACCTCGAGAAACTCGGCCATGATAAAGGCCGCAGCCCCCATGATCGGCGGCGTGATCTGTCCGCCCGCGCTCGAGGCCGCCTCGACCCCGCCCGCCAGATGACCGGGATAACCCATGCGTTTCATGTTCGGGATGGTCAGTGAACCGGTCGACACCGTGTTGGCGATGGACGATCCCGAAATGGTGCCGAAGAAGGCCGAGGAAACGACGCTGACCTTGGCCAACCCGCCGGTGTAGCGGCCGGCGACCACGGTCGCCATGTCGACGAACAGTTGTCCCAGCCCCATCCGCTGCGCCAGCACGCCAAAGAGGACGAAATGGAACACAACCGTCGAGACGATCCACAGCGTCACGCCATAGATGCCTTCGGACGGGAAATACATGTTGTTGATATACTGCGACCAGTTGATGCCCGGATGCATGATGGTCTGGATCGGGATGTACTGGCCGAAAACCGCGTAGCCGGTGAACAGCAGGATGATGATCGGAACGACCATGCCCAAGGTGCGCCGGACCGCTTCGAGCAGAACCACGATCAGCGCGGTGCCAAAGACGACGTCGATCAGCCAGGGGTCCCCCTGTCGCATCACCTGCTCCACCATCTGAAAATGGATGCCGAAAACGGTGAAGTCGACCCCGTACCAGGTCACCCCGATATAGAGCGACGTGGTGATCCCGACGACGATGAAGATCCAGTCGATCAGGGGCACGTTCCCGAACCGGTACCACGCATTCGGGCGCATGGGTTGGTTCCGGTCGCGCTTGAACATGGGAAAGCTGATAAAGATCAGGGTGATGACGCCGGCCATGTGAAAACCCATGTGCCAGTAATCGACCGGCACCCCGATTCCGGCGGTGACATAGTGATAGGCCGCGAACACCAGCGAGAACAGAAAGACGAACCTGACGATCCAGGGGCCGACCGTTCGGGTCTGAAGCGCGCTGTCATACTTCTTTTCAAGCTGTTCGGCCTCGTTAACGTCAAAGGTCGCCATGTCAGTCTTTCCGGATGTGAAACATTGTTTACCCGTCCGCAGGCGCGCGGCGCCTCGGGGTCGGTGAGGGAAACGGGCGCAACCCTGCGCCCGTTTCGACAGGGCGCGTCGGTTACTTGATCATCCCGATCTCTTTGTAGAACCGTTCGGCACCGGGATGCAGCGGGATCAGAACACCGGTCAGCGCGGATTCAAGCTGGATCGCCTTGCCCTTGGCATGGCCCTTGTCCAGCAGGCCGCGGGTCTTGTCGCTCCAGAGCGCCTTGGTGATCTCGTAAACCAGGTCCTCGTCCTGATCGACCGAGGTGATCAGCTGGGCGTTCACGGCAACCGTGGCGGTATCGGCGGTGATGTTCTCATAGACGCCGCCCGCGATGTTGCTGTGCACATAATAGGGGATGATGCCGTTGATCGCGTCCCGCTCGTCATCCGAGAAGGAGTATAGCTCGAAACCCTTGGTCGACCCCAACTGGATCAGCGCCGCAAAAGGCGTGCCGCCGGCATAGAAGAACGCATCCAGTTGACCATCGGCCAGGCGCTGTGCGCTTTGCCCAAGGCTCAGTTCGTGCTCCTCGACGGTGATCCCGTAATGCTTGAGGATCATCCGCACCGATACCTGGGTGCCGGACCCGGCCGCCGCCACGCCGACGCGCATGCCTTCGAGCCCCTTGAGGTCGTCGATGCTGGTACCCTTGGCCAGAACCAGGTGCATATCCTCGGGATAGAGGTTGGCAATGACGCGGATCTTGTCCTTGGGCACGCCGTCGAACTTGCCTTCGCCCTTATAGCCCTGCACCACGCTTTGCGCGCCTGCCAGACCGGCATCGAGCTGGCCTGCGTGAATGGCGTTGACATTGGCCACCGACGCATTGGTCGACACTGCGATTGCCACCAGACCGGGCACGCCACAGGTGCCGCCATCTTCACAAGCCCGCGCGCCCGGCGGGTTCGAGATTGCGTTGGCGATCAGGCCCCCGATCGGGAAATAGGTGCCGCCGGCCCCGCCGGTACCGATACGCCAGAATTTCATGTCCTGCGCAGTCGCGGCGCCAGCCGCCAGCAACAGACCTGCGGTCGCCGCAATCAGTTTGTGTCGCAATTTCATGTGTCACTCTCCGTTGGTGGTTATTTTCACGGTTTTGGTCGTCGTCGGCGGGAACAGGACACGGGTGTCAGGAACAAGCCAACAATCCGGCGCCTTCTACAGGGCCCTGGCAAAAGAGTGACGGGTTCAACCAATTAGGGCAAATTGTAAATATTTTTGATATGATCGATTTTTCTTATGGCATGATCCCGCCAGTCACGCAGTACACAGGTCGGAATATGAACCTCAGACAGCTTGAAGCGTTCCGGGAGGTCATGCTGACCGGATCGGTCACCGAGGCGGCACGCAACATGGGCCGGACCCAACCGGCTGTCAGTTCCCTGATCGCCGGGCTCGAAAACTCGGTCGGATACCCCTTGTTCGAGCGCAGGCGGGGTCGATTGCACCCGGTTCCCGAGGCGCATTATCTGCTGGATCAATCAGCGTCGATCCTCGACGATCTGGGCAAGCTGTCTCACAACATGCGCGCGGTCGGACGTCTGCAAGAGGGGCATCTGAACATCGCCTGCCTGCCGGTGTTCAGCACCATCATGCTGCCCCGACTGATTTCGAGTTTCGTCAAGGATCGCGGCAATGTCTCAGTGTCGCTGGTCAGCCAGTCCTCGGAACGGGTCTATGAACGGTTGGCATCGCAGCAATTCGATGTCGGCATTGCCGAGGCAACCACCCATTCGCCGCTGGTGACCGAGGCCGAGACCAGCATGGATTGCCTGTGCGCCGTGGCCGCCGACAGCGAACTGGCGCGAAAACCGGTACTTACACCGCATGATCTGGTCGGTTTGCCGATGACGACCTTTATCGACGGTCACTTCATCCGTCGCCAGGTCGAGGCTGCCTTTGCCAGAGAACGCCTGGACCTTGCCATTCGGTTTGAAATGCAGAACGCGGCCTCGCAATTTGCATTTGTCGAGGATGGGCTGGCCTGGGCGATCATCAGCCCGATGAGCGTTCATTATTATCAGCAATCCGAGCTCAACCAGCCGCGCGTGGTGTTTCGGCCGTTTCGCCCATCGATCGTCTATCGCATCGCCGTCCTGACGCCCGCCCACACGCCCGTGTCGCGCCTGGCGCGAGCGTTTGCTGATGTCCTGATCGGCGAAGTCCGGCGGGTCGCGGGCCTCGATCCTATGTAGAGCATCGCCGGTTTTGCCGGTGCGCTCCGAATGCTCCGGGAAATCAGACACGATCCGACCTTCAGGTGCGGGCGAATTGTCCAGGCATGGCGGGGATGTTCTGCCCGCAAGAATCACCGAAGGAGCGGGTTCAGAAAGGGTCTTGTCAGAAAAGTGATTCTCACATTACGGTGAAAACGTCCGAAATGTGAGACTGCCATGCAAGAACGCCTGATCCGCCTTCTCGAAGCCATTGCCGGTGCGGCCAGCCCGCTGAACGCAACGGAGCTGGCGCGTCTGACCGACGTGCCGCGGGCGACGATCTATCGCAACATTTCGTCTCTGGTCGATTGCGGCTTTGTCGAGGTGACGGACTGCGGCAGCCGCTATGTTCTGGGCATGCGCTTTGTCAAAATCGCGCTGACCGGCAAATCGGACATGCATGTGATCAACGCGGTCTCGTCCATGATGCAGCAAGTGGTAAAGACCACGGGCGAAACCGGTTTTCTGGCCCGCTATCGGGGGGGGCGGGTCGATCTGATCCATATCGAGACACCGGACGATCCGTCGCTGTCCTATATCTATCCCGGCCTTGGGCCACGCCCGGCGCATGCCTGTTCCTCGGCCAAGGCCATCGCGGCGTTCATCACGCCGGAACTGCGCGAGGAGTTGCTGGACATCCAGCCGATGCGCTTCAACCAGAACACCATCACCGATCCCGACCTGATCCAGCGCGAGCTCAACCAGGTGCGGCGCTATGGTTATGCGATCTGTGATGGCGAGATTGACGAGGGCGTCAGCAGCATCGCGGTGCCGATCAATGTGGAACGGCTGGGTGCGATTTTTTCCATGGGGGTCGTGGGACCTTCGAACCGCATCAAGCCGATGGTCCAGAACCGCATCCTGCCGGTCCTGTCGGCCGAAGCGGTGCGCGCGGCAGCGGCAATCCAGCATTGTTCGGTGGTCGATGCCGAGACCACCAATGCCGAGGCGCTGGCCAGCGCGAGCGCGGGGTTGAACGAAACGCATTAACAAATTTTTTTGGGAGGAAGATCATGAAGAGAAGAGAATTCGGCGCCCTGGCCGCCGGTGCCCTGGCGATGGGTCTGCCGTTTCGCGCATTTGCAGACGAAACCTGTCAGTCGCCCTATATGCCCAAGATCACCGGGCAGGAGGAATTCGTCTATGTCTGGACCCTGGGGGTCGAGGGCATGGGCGACGAGCAGGACAAGCTGGTCACCATCGACCTGCGCCCCGGCTCGGCCACGCGGGGTCAGGTGATCAACTCGGTCTCGGTCGGCGGCCGCAACGAGGCGCATCATGGCGGGTTCTCGGCCGACCGGCGCTATTTCTGGACCGGCGGGCTGGACACCAACCGCATCTTCATCTTCGACGTGCATTCCGACCCGTCGAACCCGAAACTGCACAAGACCATCGACACTTTCGTCAAGGACAGCGGCGGGGTCGTGGGGCCGCATACCTTCTTTGCCCTGCCCGGCAGCATGATGATCACCGGTCTCAGCAACGATGACGACCATGGCGGGCGCACCGCACTGGTCGAATACAATGACGACGGCGATTACGTGGCGACTTATTGGATGCCCACCACCGCCGACATGCAGGGCGCGGTTGCCGTGGGTGACGCGGTGGCCGATGGCTACGGCTATGACATCCGGGCGCTGATCCGCAAGAACGTCATGCTGACCTCGTCGTTTACCGGCTGGTCCAACTACATGATGGATTTCGGCCAGATGTTGCAGGACGCCGAGGCGATGAAGCGGTTCGGCAATACCATCGTGCAATGGGATCTGCACACCCGTCAGCCGAAAAAGGTGTTCAACGTCCCCGGCGCGCCGCTGGAAATCCGCTTCCCCTGGGGGTCGAACGCGAATTACGCCTTCTCGACCACGGCGCTGACCTCGCAGCTCTGGCTGATCTACGAGGATGACGCGGGCGAGTGGCAGGCCAAGGCGGTGGCAGATATCGGCAACCCGGCGGACATCCCGCTGCCGGTCGATATCTCGATCGCCGCCGACGACCAGACGCTGTGGATCAACAGCTTCATGGATGGCAAGACCCGGCTGTTCGACATTTCGGATCCGCACAAACCGTTCCAGATCTACGAAAAGGTCATCGACCGCCAGGTCAACATGGTCAGCCAGAGCTGGGACGGCAAGCGCGTCTATTTCTCGTCCTCGCTGCTCGCCAACTGGGACAAGAAGGGCGACGACGATGTCCAGTACCTGAAGGCCTATGATTGGGACGGCAAGGAACTGGTCGAGGATTTCGCCGTCGACTTCTATGAACTGGGTCTGGGCCGCGCGCATATCATGCGCTTTGGCAGCTCGGCGCTTTATTCGTCCTGATACCTCCCAGACTTCCGGGGCGGCCCATCGCTGCCCCGGCTTTTCCTTTGACATGGACGGTGGCGGCGGATGCGCAAGAGATACCTCCTTTCCGGGCTGACAGTCGCGGCGCTGGCGGCGGCAGCCCTCGGGTGGCAGGTCTGGAAGCTCCAGCCGGCGGCCCGGCCCAGCCCGATGGCCTCGGTTATCGAGGCGAGCGATGCTTACCAGTTCGACCCGCCCGCCCCGGGCAGCTACCGCCTGAACCGCATCAAATCCGCGCCTGATGGGCGGGTGCTGGATATCAACGGACGCGAACACGGCCTGCACGACCTGACACGGGGCAAGATCTCACTCGTCAGCTTCGTCTATCTGACCTGCGGCGACGTGAATGGCTGCCCGCTGGCGATGTCTGTCTTTTTCGACGTGCATGATGCCAGCGGCGACCTGCCCGGCCTCAACGAGGATGTGCAGCTGTTGACCATCAGCTTCGATCCCGCCCGTGATACGGTCGAGGCGATCGAAGCCTTTGCCTATCCCATCACCTCGGACCAACAATCGGGTGACAAGCTGGACTGGCATGTGCTGACCACGTCCGGCTCACAGGCGCTGGCCCCCATTCTGGACGGCTATGGTCAGGTGGTCGACCGGTCCGAGGATCAGGAGACGATCAGCCACCTGTTGCGTCTCTATCTGGTCGACCGGCAGGGCGACATCCGCAACGTCTATGGTCTGGGCTTTCTCGACCCGCGCCTGCTGTTGACCGATATCGAAACCCTGCTGATGGAAGAGGCGGGCGCGTGATCCGCGCCCTAGCGACAGCGCTGGCCCTCATCGCCCCCGCCGCTTTGGCCGGGGACTATGGCGCCGCCCTGCCCGCCCCGATCAGCGCCGAGACCTGCCCGACAGATGCGACAGACTGGACCAAGGCCGCGCTGGAGCGCAGCCTGACCCCGCAGCTGGGCCTGCCATCGGTGCCGCATCCGGTGGACAACCCGCCGACCGAGGCCAAGATCGCACTGGGGCGCAAGCTGTTCTTCGACCGGCGCCTGTCGATCAACCGCACCATGTCCTGCGCCATGTGCCATGTGCCCGAACAGGGCTTTGCCAATTGGGAACTGGCCACCGCCATCGGGGTCGAGGGGCGCAGCGTCAAGCGCAACGCGCCCAGCGTGATCAATGTGGGCTTTCTGACCCCGCTCTTTCACGATGGGCGCGATCCGGCACTGGAGACCCAGTTCGTCGCGCCCCTGGTGGCCCGCAACGAGATGGCCAACCCCTCGATCGGCCATGTGGTGGTCGAGCTGAATCGCCTGCCCGATTACCGGCCCCTCTTTGACGCGGCCTTTGCGGCGCCCGCCTCGCTTGACCGGATCGGTCAGGCACTTGGCGCCTATCAGCGTAGCCTGACGCTGGGCAACAGCGCCTTTGACCGTTGGTATTTCGGCGGCAACGAGGCCGCGATGGGCGCGGCGGCGCAGCGCGGGTTTGCGCTGTTCACCGGCAAGGCCGATTGCGCCTCGTGCCACCTGATCGACACAGACCATGCGCTGTTCACCGATCAGCAGTTCCACGACACCGGCTATGGCCGGATGCGCGAAAAGCGGCGCCAGAACCCGCCCGCCAGCCACCCGGTCCAGGTGGCGCCCGGCGTGGTGCATCAGCTCGATTTCGCCCGCATCCTTTCGGTCAGCGCCCCGCGCGAGGCCGACCTGGGCCGCTACGAGGTGACCGAGGAGCCCGCGGATCGCTGGAAATTCCGTACCCCCGGCCTGCGCAATCTGGCGGTGACCGCGCCCTATATGCATGACGGCGCGCTGACCACGCTGGGGGAGGTGCTGGAGTTCTACAATGCGGGCGGCGCCGGACACCCCGATCAGGATGCGCGCATCCGCCCGCTGGGCCTCAGCCCCACCGAACTGGCGGATATCGAGGCCTTTCTGTTGGCGCTCACCTCGGAGGGGCTCGATTGCCTCGTGGCCGAGGCGCGCAGCCACCCCCCTGACAATTTCTGACACTACTTTTGAACCAAGGAGACGGAACACATGCGGACGCGCGCGGCGGTAGCGATTGAGGCGGGCAAGCCCCTGGAAGTGATGGAGGTGAACCTCGAAGGGCCGAAGGCCGGCGAGGTTCTGGTGGAGATCAAGGCCACCGGCATCTGTCACACCGATGAATTCACCCTCTCGGGCGCCGATCCCGAGGGGCTGTTCCCGGCCATTCTGGGCCACGAGGGCGCGGGCGTCGTGCTCGAGGTGGGCCCGGGCGTCACCTCGCTCAAGCCCGGTGATCACGTGATCCCGCTCTACACGCCGGAATGCCGCCAGTGCGAGTATTGCCTGAGCGGCAAGACCAACCTGTGCCAGGCCATTCGCGCCACCCAAGGTCAGGGCCTGATGCCCGACGGCACCACCCGGTTTTCCATGCTCGATGGCACGCCGATCCTGCATTACATGGGCTGCTCGACATTCTCGAACCACACTGTCCTGCCCGAGATCGCGCTGGCCAAGGTGCGCGCCGACGCACCGTTCGACAAGATCTGCTATATCGGCTGTGGCGTCACCACCGGCATCGGCGCGGTGATCAACACCGCCAAGGCCGAGATCGGCTGCCGCGCGGTGGTGTTCGGCCTGGGCGGCATCGGTCTGAACGTGATCCAGGGCCTGCGGCTGGCGGGCGCCGACCAGATCGTGGGCGTCGACCTGAACCCCGACAAGGTGCCGATGGCCAAGCGTTTTGGGATGACCGATTTCGTCAACCCGGCCGAGGTCGAGGGCGACATGGTGGCGCATCTGGTCGAGCTGACCAGGGGCGGCGCCGATTATTCGTTCGATGCGACCGGCAATGTGGGCGTGATGCGCACGGCGCTGGAATGCGCGCACAAGGGCTGGGGCGAAAGCATCATCATCGGCGTGGCGCCGGCGGGGGCCGAGATCTCGACCCGTCCGTTCCAGCTGGTGACGGGCCGGGTGTGGAAGGGCACCGCGTTCGGAGGCGCCAAGGGCCGGACGGATGTGCCCAAGATCGTGGATTGGTACATGGACGGCAAGATCGAGATCGACCCGATGATCACCCACACGCTGAGCCTGGACGAGATCAACAAGGGCTTCGACCTGATGCATGCCGGCGAAAGCATCCGCTCCGTCGTCGTCTACTGAGGCGCATACTGACCCCGAACCGGAGCCCAAAACGGGCGTCGGTCACGCGGGGTGCGGCATGGCCAGCTCATGCGCCCAGGGCGGGTTCGACCCGGCGCGTGACACGGCGATGGCCGCCACCCGCGCCGCATGGGTCATGGCGACCGTCAGCTGCTCCGGGTCGAGACGCGCCAGCGACGCCGCTGTCAGCAGGCCCTGATCCGACAACGAGGCCAGCAACCCGGCAATGAACGTGTCCCCCGCGCCGACCGTGTCAGCCACGGTGACCTGCGGTGCCTGCACGGAGACTGCGGTGCCGTCCGGCAGGTAGCCCTCCGCGCCCGCCGCGCCGCGCGTCACCACCACCAGCGCCGGACCCAGAGCCAGCAGGGCCCGCGCCCCGGTGCGCAGATCGGGCGCCTCGGGGTACAGCCATCCCAGATCCTCGTCCGACAGGCGCAGGATATCCGCCCGTACCATCATCGCGGTAAGCCGGGTGCGATAGCGCGCCTCGTCCTCGACAAGGGCGGGCCGGATATTGGGGTCTATCAGCACCACCCGCCCTGCCCCGTGGCGGCTCAGCAGATCGGCATAGGCGTCGGCGCCGGGTTCGCAGGCAAGGCTGATGCCTCCGAAACACAAGGTCTTGGCTGCCTCTGGTAAAGGGGGAAGTTCGGCGGCGCCCAACATCCGCCCGGCGCTGTTTTCATCGTAAAAGGCATATTCGGGCTGGCCGTCGCGCAGTTGGACAAAGGCGAGCGTGGTCGGCCGATCCACCCGCGCCGCGCCCGACACGTCCACATGGCTGGCGGTCAGCGCCTCGGCCAGCTGCTGGCCGAACATGTCGCTCGAGACCGCTGTTACAAGCCCGACCGACTGCCCCAGTCGCCCCAGGGCAATCGCGGTGTTGAGCGCCCCGCCCCCCGGTTGAGGCAGGAAACCGCGTGCCCCACCGATAGTGGGGCCGGGATCATGTCGATCAGCGCTTCGCCGCAGCACAGGATCATCTTCACCCCCGTTTGGCCTGATGCGCGGGCATTTCAGCGCAAACAGGGGTGGCTGGCCAGAGGGTTCAGGTCTCGGTCAGGAAATCGGCCAGAATCGCGTGGAAGAAGCCCGGTTTCTCCAGATGCACCGCATGCGAGGTGCCGGGCACCACCGACAGGCGCGCATCGGGGATGTTGGACCAGAGTGAATGGACCTGCGGCCAGCGATAGGATTTGTCGCCGTCGCCCCACAGGACCAGGGTCGGCATGCTCAGACGGGGCAGTGCCGCGCGCCCGTCCCAGGCGGCCATCGCCCCCAGCCCGGCCATTGCCGCCTGCGGGTTGGCCCGGGCGCCGATTTCGACCAGCAGCGGATAGCCCGCCGCCGCCGCACCGGCCTTGAACCAGGTGGCCCCGATCCGGCGGATGGTGCATTCGACCCCATCCGCCAGCAGCCGTTCGCGCGAGGTGTCGATCGGCTCGAACCGGTCGGGCATCAGCCCCAGCGGCCCGGTGCCGTAAAGCACCAGCCGCTTGACCGCATCGGGCCGGTCGGCGGCCATCTGCTGCGCGATCATGCCGCCCATGGAATGGCCGACCAGCAGGAACTCGGCGATGCCAAGCTCGTCCAGCAGACCCAGCACCGCCGCGGCCATCTCCTCGATGCTGGCGCATCCCTGTCGGTCGGCGGCAGCGCCGAACCCCGGCAGGTTGGGCGCGATCACGTCGAACCCGTCCTTGAACCGGGCGATTTCCTGCGCCCACTGTGCGGCACCGCCCAGGTAGCCGTGGACAAAGACCAGAACCGGTCCGGACCCTTCGCGCAGATATGGCAGGCCCGGCATCAGCGCATCTGCTCCGGCAGCCACAGCGCCACATCGGGTGCGATGATCAGCACCGCGATCAGCAGGATCATCGCCGCGATGAAGGGAAGGCAGCCCATGATCACGTCACCGATGGTCACCTGATCGCGGCTGATCGCCTGGATCACGTAAAGGTTCAGCCCGACCGGTGGCGTCAGCACCGCGATTTCCATGGTGATGGTGTAGACCACGCCGAACCAGATCAGATCAAAGCCCGCGGCACTCATCAGCGGATAGATGGTCGGCAGGGTGATGAAGGTCATCGACACCGGTTCCAGGAACATCCCCAGGATGATGTAGAACACCAGCACGATGGCCAGAACGGTATAGGGCGACAGGTCGAAGGACAAGAACAGCTCGGTGAATTGCTGCGGCACCCGGTAATAGGTCAGCACGAAACCGAACAGTACCCCCGCCGACAAGAGCAGACCCAGATAGCCCATGGTCCGCATGGTGGAAAAGATCGCCTCCTTGAACCCCTGCCAGGTCAGCCCGCCGACCCAGAAGGCCAGCAGAACCGTCAGCGAGGCGGCGACGGCGGCGGCCTCGGTGGGCGTGGCGATACCGGCATAGATGGCAACCGTGATCACCAGGCCGATCAGCACGACCGGGCCGACCGTGGCCAGGATCATCCGCATCGGCATCTTGGCGGCATCCTCGCTGCCGGGGATGTCTTCGGGGCGCAGCATGCCCCAGATCAGCACCACGACGACAAAGCTAGACACCAGGATGATGCCGGGGATGACACCGGCGATGAACAGGTCGCCGATGCTCTGATCGGTGACAATGCCATAGAACAGCAGGATGAGACTGGGCGGGATCAGCACCGACAGGGTGCCACCGGCGGCCAGCACACCCGACGAAAGGCGCTTGCCATAGCCCAGCCGCAGCATCTCGGGCAGGGCCACGCCGCCGATGGTGAGCGCCCCCACCATGGACGAGCCGCAGACCGCTCCGAACCCGGCGCTGGCCCCGATGGAGCCATAGGCGGCAGAGCCGCGCAGCCGCACGCCCTGATGCAGGAACTGATAGAGGTTCGGCCCGATATTCGATTTGCCGATCAGCTCACCCAGGAACACGAATAGCGGCACCGCCAGCAGGATATAGTCGATCCAGACGCCCCAGAGCTTCAACTCCGAGGACACGATCGAGGTTTTCCAGCCCTGGATCTGCCAGAGAAACGGCAGCGAGGCGGCGGCCAGCGCAAAGGGGATCGGCAACCCGATGGAGATGAAGAGCATCAACAGGCCCAGCAGTCCCAGGCCGACAACATACCATTCCATTAGAGGTCTCCCGACGGGGCCGGACGCGTGATCAGGCGGATCAGGCGTAATGCGGTGTATAGGGTGAACAGGACCAGCGCGACCGCGCCCGGTGCCCAGAACATGTAGCGGGGCCAGTGCAGGATCTCGGAGGCCACGCCCGAGTTGAACGAGCGGATCGTGGCGCTGACACCGGCATAGGCAAAAAAGCCCCCGACCCCCAGCATCAGCAGGTGATTGAGAATGTCAAAGAACCGCCGCGCCCCCGGACGCAGCTGGTCGGTCATCATGGTCACCTTGGGAAAGGCATCCTCGCGCAGGGCAAAGGCGAGCCCGGCAAAGGCCACCGGGAACAGCAACAGCGCGGTGGCCTCGGTCACCATCCGGTCGGGCTTGCCCAGACCATAGCGGACAAAGACGCCGTAGGTGATCCAGACCATCTGGACCAGAACGATGACGGCCCCCAGCCCGGCGAGCCATACGACGCCGCGCTCGACACCCCGGATCAGGCGGTCGATTCCGTCACTCATGACAGACCTCTCAGGTTTTGATTAAGCGGCAACTGTGGCCCCGGTCATGCGGGGCCACAGGGATTATCCGCCGATCAGGGCGCGTGGCTGGCCAGCAGCGAGCGGATGCTGTCGGCAAGCTCGTTGCCGCAGGCATTGTTCACGGTCTCGTCCCATTTGGGTTTGACGCTGGCGATCAGGCTGGCGCGCTGGTCGTCCGAGATGGATACGGCAGCCCCGCCGCCCTGCATGACGGCATTGCCGACCTGCTGGTCGACCCAGGCCTCGTAGCGCGGCTGAAGCCAGGCTTCGGTCTCGGCCGCCGCGGCGGTAAGTGCGGCCTGTTCATCCGCGCTCAGCGCGTCGAACTTGGCCTTGTTCATCATGTACTGGATGTTGCCATAGAACAGGTTGGCGTTGACCATATAGGGCATCACGGTCCACAGCTTCCACGAGGAATAGGTGGCCACGCCCATGTTGATGCCGTCGACCACGCCGCGCTCGGCGGATTGGAACACTTCCTTGGGGGCCACAAAGACCGGCTCGCCGCCCCAGGTTTCGATCATCATCGAGACCAGCGGCCCGATCGAGCGTACCAGTTTGCCGTCCAGATTGCCGATATCGGCAACCGGCTCTTCGAACCACCATTCCTGATCGTAAGAGTAGTTGGAGTTAAAGAGCGGCACCAACCCGGCATTGGCAGCCTCGTCCCGGATCAGTTCGGCATAGGCGGCGTCCAGCCCGGTCTGGTTCTCAAGGCTCACCTCGGCGGGATAAAGCGAGGTCACCGCATAGCAGGGCAGCCGGTTGTCGGCATTGATCCAGCTGATATCGGACACGCCGCCCTGGACGGAATCGACGCCCTCGGACCAGCCATGCAGGGTGGCCGAGGGGAATACCTCGACCTTGACCGAGCCGCCGGTCTTTTCAGCGACCAGATCGGCGAAATGGGTAAAGCCCGCGTAACGGATATCGGCTTCGTTCACATAGGTGCTCAGCCGCAGCGTGGTTTCGGCCGAGGCCGTGCCCGCCACCAGGCCACAGGTCAGGGCCAACGCGCTTGCGGTTACGGTTTTCAGGTTCAGGGTCATTCAGTGTCTCCCGGTTGGATGGGCGGGGGTGGTTCGGTTCTTGGTGCCGTCTGCCCCGCATATGTGCTCCGCGTCCTCAGCTGGTGACGGTCGGATGCTGGTAAAAGGCTAGGCACGGGTCGGGCGTTATGGCCAACTCAAATACATCATTAAACTATGCGAATGTTGCATAAATAAGCGAAATCAGGCAATTATGGTGAAAACGGGGGCGCAAAGATGGATATCAACTGGCTGCGCGATTTCACCTGCCTGGCGCGAACGCTGAATTTCACCCGCGCCTCGGAAGAGCGCAATATCACCCAATCCGCGTTCAGTCGCCGCATCAAATCGCTGGAAAACTGGTTGGGTATGCCGCTGATCAAACGCTCGACCTATCCGGTTCAATTGACCGAGGCAGGGCAGCAGTTCCTGCCGGTGGCGCAGGAAACCATCGCCAGCCTGACCGATATCCGTCAGGTGCTGCGCGCACAGGAACAGGGGGTGACCGCGTTCCAGCGCTTTGCGGTGCTGCACACGATCTCGGTCAATTACCTGACCCGGCGCATCGCCGAGTTCGAGGACCTGATCCCCAACCTGCGGGTGCGGGTCTATTCCGACAACCTGCGCACCTGCTGCCAGCTGCTGTCGGACGGCACCTGTGATTTCCTGCTCTATTACCGGCATCAGGACGTGCAGCCGGTATTCGAGGAGAAGCAGTTCGCGCGCAAGGATATCGGGGTCGAGCTGATGTATCCGGTGGCCGAGAGCGGCGCCGCGCGGGCGGGTGGCTGGGATCTGGACGGCGACGGGCGTCAGCCGATCCCCTATCTCAGCTACGACCCGAGCAGCTTCCTGGGCACCGTGGTCGATCAGACCATCGGCAATCGTACCCCGCCGCTGGCGATCCGCTACATGGATGCGCTGACCGAGGCGATCAAGCGGCGGGTTCTGTCGGGCAGCGGCATGGCCTGGCTGCCAGAAAGCGTGATTGCCGAGGAACTGGCCGCCGGGCGGGTCACCATCATCGGTGGCCCGGACTGGCAGGCGCCGCTGACCCTGTCGCTGTTCTGTTCACGTGACCGGCTGGACGAGACCGGCCAGAAAGTATGGAACGCCCTATGATAGGCCGGGCTGGCCGCTGAGCATCTGCCAGCTTTGATCGCTCCGGCGTGGGCTGCCACCCGACAGCCGCATCAGGGTAACGGTCAGCGGCTGGTCTGGCAGGCCCTCGGCCCGGCACAGTCGCCCCGCCGCCAGATGTGGTGCCACCAATGTCAACGGCAACCAGGCCACTCCGATGCCACCCAATGCGTATTCACAGGCCGCGAGCGTCAGCGCGGTCTCGGCTCGCACCTCATAGGTGAATCCCGCCGGCAGACGCGGCGCGACAAAGCGGTCGAACACCTGTCCCAGGAACACATCCGGCGGATAGCCGATTACCGGCATCGCGGTGCGGGCCTCTGATGTCTCAAGCCCCGATGCGTGCACGGGCACCAGCAGGTCTGTTTCCAGTTCGGCCCGGTCAAAGGCTTGTGGCAGCATCGGATCACGCTCGCCCGGGACCTCGTAGGCGACCGCGAAATCGGCCTCGCCCGACAACAGCAGCATCAGGCATTCATCCCGGTTGCCCGAGCGCACCCGGACCGAGATGTCCTGAGACGCGGTTAGATCCCGCACGATCCGGGGCGAGATGGTGGTGGTGATCGCATGCTGACAGACCAGGGTGACCCCGCGCCGGGCATCCTCGGCCGAGACCCGCAGATCCTGCTGCAAGCGTCGCAAGCGGCCGCTCAACTCGCGCAGCTCGGGTTCCAGTGCCAGTACGCCGGGCAGCACCGCCACCGGCTTGCGGCTGCGGTCGAACAGCGCCGCGCCGATCCGCTCCTCGATCCCGCGCACCCGGCGGGTAAAGGCGGGCTGGGTCAACAGTCGCCTCTCCGCCGCCGCCGCCAGAGACCCGGTGTCGATCACCGCAAGGATATCGTCGATCCAGTCCAGTTGCATCGCCCTGCCCCGCTAATATGCCGATCATGCATGTTATCCCGCGCAGTTTGCATTAGATTGCCCGGAAATTCGAGGGTAAGTTGCCCTAAACCCAATTCAGGAGCTCAACCCATGCATCTTGCCCGCTATCCCCGCCGCTTCATCGCCCATCTGCCGACGCCGCTGGAACGGCTGGACCGGCTGACCGCCGAACTGGGTGGGCCCGAGATCTGGATCAAGCGGGACGACTGCACCGGCCTGTCCACCGGAGGCAACAAGACCCGCAAGCTGGAATTCCTGATGGCCGAGGCCGAGTTGCAAGGCGCCGATATGGTGATGACGCAGGGCGCGACCCAGTCGAACCATGCTCGCCAGACCGCCGCATTCGCCGCCAAGCTGGGCATGGATTGCCATATCCTGCTCGAGGACCGGACCGGCTCGAACAACGCCAACTACAACAACAACGGCAACGTGCTGCTGGACCATCTGCATGGCGCCACCACCGAAAAGCGTCCGGGCAGCGGTCTGGACATGAATGCCGAGATGGAAAAGGTCGCCGAAAAGTTCCGTGCCGACGGCCGCAAGGTCTATACCATCCCCGGTGGCGGCTCGAACCCGACCGGCGCGCTGGGATATGTGAACTGCGCCTTCGAGATGCTGAACCAGTTCAACGAGCGCGGGCTGAAGGTGGATCATATCGTGCACGCCACCGGCAGCGCCGGCACCCAGGCGGGTCTGATCACTGGCCTTCAGGCGATGAACGCGCAGATCCCGCTCTTGGGCATCGGCGTGCGCGCGCCCAAGCCCAAGCAGGAAGAGAATGTCTATAATCTGGCCTGCGCCACCGCCGAGAAACTGGGCTGCCCCGGTGTCGTCGCGCGCGAGGACGTGGTCGCCAATACCGACTATGTCGGCGAAGGATATGGCATCCCCACCGAAAGCGGGCTGGAGGCGATCCGCATGTTTGCCGAACTTGAGGCGATCCTGCTCGACCCGGTCTATTCGGCCAAGGGCGCCGCGGGCTTCATCGACCTGATCCGCAAGGGGCATTTCAAGAAGGGCGAGCGGGTGGTGTTCCTGCATACCGGCGGCGCAGTGGCGCTGTTCGGCTATGACAACGCGTTTGACTATTCGGGACGCTGGGTGGCCTAAGGCCACCCCTACCCCCCCTATCCTGCCAAGGACATAACCGATGGTATCGGCGCTCAAGTCCCGTTGGGACACCCACTTTGGTGGCATTCTTCTGGTCTGCGTTGTGGCCGCCGCCGCTACCTTTCTGTCCGAGCATTACGGGGCGCCGGTCATGCTGTTCGCGCTGCTGATCGGCATGGCCTTTCACTTTCTGCATCGCGATGCCGCCTTTGCCCCCGGCCTCGATTTCTCGGCCAAGACACTGTTGCGGTTCGGGGTCGGGTTGCTGGGCCTGCGGCTGAGCATCGGCGATGTGGAGAGCATCGGCTATGGCGCCGTGGCGGCGGTAGGGGGCTTTGTTCTCGCCACGCTCGCCTGTGGCGCCATGCTGTCCTATCTCTTTGGGCGGCGCATGGCCTTTGGCCTGTTGGCGGGCGGTTCGGTGGCAATCTGCGGGGCGTCGGCGGCGCTGGCCATAGCGTCGGTCCTGCCCGCGCGGGCCGATCGCGAGCAGGACACGCTGTTCGTGGTGATCGGAGTGACCGCGTTGTCGACCATCGCGATGATCGCCTATCCGATCCTGTTCGCCAGCCTGGGTATGAGCGATCTGCAATCAGGGTTCCTGATCGGGGCCACCATCCATGACGTGGCGCAGGTGGTCGGCGCTGGCTATTCCATCAGCGACGAGGCCGGCGTGATCGCCACATTCGTCAAGATGGTGCGGGTGGCGCTGCTGCCTGTGGTGATGCTGGTCGTGATGTTCAGCTTTCGCGGCGCGCAGAGCCAGCGGGTCACCCTGCCCTGGTTCCTGGTGATGTTCATCGTGTTGGCGGTGCTGGCCAATACCGGCGTGATCCCGCAAGCGGTGATCGACGCCATCGGCACCCTGTCGCGCTGGTGCCTTGTGATTGCCATCTCGGCCCTGGGGGTCAAGACAAGCCTTGCCACCATTGCCCATGTCAAGCCGAGTTACGGCGTCATTCTCGTGGTCGAAACCCTTTTCCTGCTGGCCATCGCCATCGGTTTCGTGTTGCTCAGCGGGGTCTGAGCCGCCCCCGATCCTTTCGCGTGCCGCCCCCGTTTTCATGCTGTTTCCGATGGGCAGCCCGGCGCTGTGCCTTGCTATGATCCATGATTTGAAATGTGCGGGCGATTCTTTTAGACTCGACGCCACGATGTCGTTTCACGAACTTGAAGAGCGTAAGGGTTTTCATTGGCGGCAAAAAACGAACGCCGCCAGTTTTCATTGCTCCCCGGCTATCGGGGAAAATTTCGGAATTGATCTGCGTCAAATATCGCGCTTTCAATCTATATTACAAATGGAATAGGTTTTCGAGTAACGAATGCGTCAGGACGCGCACAGTAGTTTGATAAGAAGGTCGAACGGGGGCCGAACCACGTGTGTCACAGGGTGATTGGTGGGTTGCATGCACATTGACGTGACATGCGAAACGAAGGGTCCGGTTGGCTGGCGCCTGCTCTTCTGCCTTGTTGCGGTGCTCGGTTTTCTTGGGTCTGAACTCGTTGCGAAGGGGGACTGCAATGAAGGTGACGGTTGGAAGATGACTGTTTCTGAAATTTCAGGGGACATCCTGAACAGCGTCAGCAAGCGGCCCGAAACCGACGAGGATGCGCTTCGACTGGCGCGGCAGCATCTTGATTTGCTTGTTGCCGCGATGGCGGCAGCGGGTCGTGTTGGCGTGCCTGTTGATCTGACCGTGATGACGGCCCCGGCCTTTACGGACTCTACCGCCGGACCGGTTTCCTGGCCGCCGGTCGGGGCGCGGCTGGTTTCACCATGGCTGGCTTTGTCAAAGACCGGATCGGGGCGGGTGTCGCTGACCCTGTTCGCGTCCGACCTGCGTGTGATCGCTGATGGTGCCCTGCGGGCGCAGGGCGCAGCACCCGAGGCCTATGCAACCGGACCGGGCTGGCGCAGCATGTCCTTTGCCTGCCTGGCGGGTGCAACGGAATCCTATGTATCGCATGTCTCCGCCGGACAGCCTTCCGAAAGTTGGACCGCCACAGACGATTGCGTGCCCGGACCGCTTGCCGGTCCGCTGGCTTGGGCGTTTCGCACCGCCCCACAGAATTTCTTCGTTCCATTCGACATGACGGTGACGAAATGGATCGAGACGGAACGCGGCAATAGCGCCGCGTTCTACAAGGCGCTGTATGTCGCGCTTCTGCGACATGGCCTGCCGTTGCTCGACGACGAGGCCGGTGCTGTCGATACTTGGTGGCACGCAGCATTGCACGAGGTTGATGAGTGAGCGCGAGGGGTTGCGGAGAGTTTGTTGTCGGTGGCGGATGGAGAGGCCGCGCCGCCCGGATCATTGAACAATTGGGGGAACGATCATGACCATTGAAACAGTTTTGTCGCACACGACATTCACAGGTTATTCGGCTGCGCAGCAGACCATTCTGGAAAATGCGCTGCGTGACATGTATGCGAATTCGGCCACCGGCAAGACGCTTCTAGACAAGGTCACCGCCGCCCTGCCGCTCGATATCAAGTTCGTGGCCGGCGAGGCCCGGGCGTTCACCGGAACCGGTCGGGTCGAGCTGGATTTCGCGGCGGTTGCCGATCTGGCCTATTTCGATGCCAACGGCAAAGGTGTTGCGGTCGAGATCGAACATGTGTTGCGGCACGAACTGGTTCACGCGCTTCAGGGGATCGGGGATTCTCCTCGGGGTACGACCAGCACGGACAGCGCCAAGGGTCCGACGCTGGTTTTTGAAAAGGCGATCAACGACGAGTTGTCCAAACCGAACCGGCTGTCCTATGAGGGCGTCGATTCCGACACCGCGATCATTCCGGGCACCGAGTATACCGGCGGGGCGGCCATCGACCTGGCTCTTGCCCGTTCGGGCAACGAGGACACGTCGGGCAACAACCCGGCCACCAACGATCTGCTTTGGGGTCGCGGTAACGGCAGCAACTACTTCAAGTCGGGGGGTGGTACCGACTACCTTTACGGCAATGGCGGCAACGACGTTCTCGAAGGGGGCGGCGGCAACGACTCGGTGAATGGGGGCACCGGAACCGACCGGGCTGTCTTCAGCGGCAATTGCAGCGACTACACGATCACCTCGAACGCCAACGGCACCATCACGGTTGCGGACAACCGGGCCAACAGCCCGGATGGAACCGACACGCTCAAAGATGTGGAATATGCCCGTTTCGCCGATGGCGAGATGAACCTGACCACCGGCGAATTTGCCTGTCCGGGTCAGAACGTGGTTATCGTGATCGACAAGACCGGCTCGATGTCCAATGACATCGCGGCGGCAAAGGCCGCGTCGATCGAGATCGCCAATGCCCTGTTCGGGACGACCGAGAAACCGGTAGCCAGCACCCTGGCGATCGTCACCTACTGGGACAGCAACACGGTCACCAACCTGTCGTTTACCAAGCATGACAGCGTGGCCGACCGCAAGGCGGCGGCGCTGGCGGCGCTGAACAACCTCTCGACCTCGACCTCGGGCGGTACCGAGAACCTCAACACCGCGCTTCTGCATGCCATCAACGGCAATGCCGGCACCTGGGACACCCGCAACAAGTCCAACAAGATCATCGTGTTCACCGATGAGGATGCCGACGATCCCCATCTGCGTGCCGAAGTGGTGAGCAAGGCGCTTGCAGCGGATATCTCGGTTCCGCCGCCGCCGGTCGGCAATGCGGTGCCGTTGCAGACCGCGATCGAACAGGTTCAGGGCACCAGTTTCGTCGACTACACCGACACCCCCTTCTCGGATCCCTATGGTCCGGTGCCGCTGCAAATCCTGCCGGTGGTGATCGGGAACAGTTCGACGGCCAACTCGGATCTTGAATCGCTGGCCGACCAGACCAACGGACAGGTGTTCAACGCCAGCACCAGCGACCCGTCGCAGGCGGCCCAGAACGTGATCGCGGCCATCAACGCCTCGTCGGGCACGGATGGCAATGACAGTCTGACCGGCGACGACAATGCCAACTCGATCGGTGGTTTGGCTGGCAATGACACGATCTCGGGCGAAGGCGGCAACGACACCTTGTCCGGCGGTCCCGGTGACGACGTCCTCAACGGCGGTGCCGGCGATGACAGCCTGCGTGGCAACGCCGGTTATGACACTGTCGACGGCGGTGCGGACACCGATACCGTTGTCGTCAATGCCAACAGCAGTGACGTGAACATCATCGGCAGCGCGGACCCGATCACCATCCAGAGCCCGGATGGCGATGTGGTCATCAGCAATGTCGAATTCGTGCGTTTCCTGGATCGGACCATGGCGGTTGCGGATCTGGGCACGTTGACGACCGTCAATACCTTTGGCGGCCGTGGCGACGACAGCATGGATGGCGACGCCGATGGCAACCGTCTCTGGGGGCGCGAGGGCAACGATACCGTCAATGGTAACGGTGGCAACGACACCCTGGATGGCGGCCTTGGAAACGATGCCGTCAACGGTGGCGAAGGGGCCGACCAGATGTCCGGTGGGGGCGGCAACGACACACTGGACGGTGGTGACGACACCGATACGGCGGTGTTCAACATTGCCAGCGCAAGCGCCTCGGTCGACGGGCCGGACGATGCGCTGCGGATCGACACCGGACAGGGTGTCGTGACGCTGCGCAATATCGAATTCGTGCGCTTTACCGACCGGACGTTCAACCTCACCGAATTGCAGGCGCTGCGCGACCAGACCCTGATCGGTACGCCCGGCAATGACACGCTGCGCGGCAGCTACGGCAACGACACCATTCTGGGTCTCGACGGTGATGACGAGCTTGACGGCGGCCTGGACAACGACGTGCTGAACAGCGGCGAGGGCCAGGACACCTTGCTGGGCGGACCCGGTGACGACCTTCTGCGTGTCACGCAGACGATCGCCCCCACGGTGATCGACAACACCGTGAGCAACCCGGTATCCAGCCCGATGACCCTTCCCGAGAACTGGTCGCTGGAAGCGTTTGACGATGTTGCCGATTCGACCACCGTTCCGCACCAGACGCTTGAAATCACCGGCTCTGACGAAACGCAGGAGGCATTCCGCTTTACCGCCACCGCGGGTCAGATCTGGACCTTTGATATCGACGGTGCGGATTTCGATACCGTGCTTGCCCTCTATGACAACAACGGCACGCAGATCACGTCGAATGATGACAGCAGCACGTCGAGTGGTGCCGGAGGCTCCACAAGCGGGCGGGATTCCTTCATTCAACACACGTTCGCGGCCGATGGCACCTATATCATCGCCCTGCAGCGCTTTGGCGGCGGGACGATCTCGTCTACCCAGACGGCGACGCTGAACATCTCGGCGACCGGAGTCACCGTGCCACCGGTGTCGACCACCGACACGAATCTGCTGGATGGTGGCGCCGACAATGACACGCTCGAAGGCGGCGGAGGCGACGACACGCTGATCGGCGGTCTGGGCGACGACTCGATGACGGGGGGCGATGGCAACGACACCGCGATCCTGAACGTGTCACAGCAATTCGTGTCGGGCCAGAACGTGACCGGAGGTGTTCAGCTGACGTCGAGCCAGGGGGTCGATTTCCTGGGATCGGATATCGAATTCGTCCAGTTCAATGACGGTACCCTGACCCTGACTCAGGCAGCGGCGCTGGCCGGAACCATCCCCAGCACCATCAACGGTACCAATGCGGGCGAGTCGGTGGATGGCACCACGGCGACCGAGATCATCAACGGTCTGGACGGCGCTGACTGGATCTCTCCCGGTGGCGGTTCGGATACGGTCGATGGCGGTCCCGGCAATGACATGTTGAGCTTCTTCAACCTGCCCGACACTCCGGGCCGGACCAACCTGGACTATCGCCTGACCATCGACATGGCCGCGGGAACGGCTGTCAGCCATGACGGGGCCGAGCGCATCCAGTTCGCCAATATCGAGCGTCTGACCGGCACCATCTTTGCCGATCACATCACCGGGACGTCGAGTGACGACTATATCCGGGGTCTGGGCGATTATGACTGGATCGTCGCGACAGAAGGCGCGGATACGATCGACGGCGGTACCGGTCAGGACATGATCTCGTTCCTGGAATGGCAAAATACCGGCCCGAACACGATCAGCGATGCATTTACTCCGAACGGTGCACCGCCGACCGGGGCCGAAGCGACCGGTGTCCTCGTCAATCTCGCCAACCCGACCCAGAACACCAATCTGGCAAGCGGGCTGACCCTTGTCAGTGTCGAACGGGTGACCGGTTCGGCGCGTCAGGACGTCTTCTATGGCGATGACGGGCAGAACGATTTCCGGGGTCTGGGCGATTTCGACTGGTTCGTATCCTCTGATGGCGGGCGTGAACGGTACTATGGCGGCGACGGTGTCGACACGGTGACCTATTTCAACGCGCCCGGCGCGGTGACGGCGAACCTGCGCAACGGGGCCGTGGTGAACGGCAATGAATCGGGCTACGGAACCCAGGGTTGGGCCGCACGAGACCTGTATTTCGAGATCGAGAACCTGGTTGGCTCGAACTTTGGCGACCATCTGACAGGCTCGTCCGATCGGAACCAGCTTTCGGGTCTGGATGGTGACGATTTCCTGTTCGGCTACGGCAATATCGACTATCTCAAGGGCGGTGCCGGCAATGACACCATCGATGGTGGCGGGTCTTCGGACTATGCGCTGTTCGACGGCGATCTTGCCGACTACACGCTGACGCGCACGGCCGAGAACCGGGTGACCGTGGTGGGACCCGACGGCAATGACAGTCTGATCGACGTCGAATATTTCCGGTTCGACGATCAGGATGTGCGGATCTGGGATCTGCCGCTGGTCTGAGACCCGCGACCGGGCATCAAGAATTCGGGCAGGCGAAGGCCTGCCCGAATGTCCTGCGGAAATCGCTCGCTGCGCCCGGTGCCAGCGAAACTGTTGTACTTTGAGATCAAGGATCACGCCGAACCGGCATGGTCGGCGTTTTCACCGCCCAGAATCGCCAAGGACATGGCGCCTGTCACGCCCATCTCCCTTGCGCGTAGACAGGTTTGCCGCGGCATTTCCGGGAAACCCTCGCACGCGCGCATCGGATCGCTGGTATCCATGTACGCCCGGGTACCGGCGTATAGAGTGACCAAGTTCAAAAAATCAATGTGTTAGCGCGCCGACCCTTACCCCCGGTCGGTTATATTCGATGGGTTCGGTTGTGGGGTTTGTGCCTATCAGTCTTGCACGACAAGACGAAAGCTCTCGATCCAAAGCTGAGCCAGATCAACCGGCCCTGACCTCTGGAAGGATCACGGAAACCGGACATATTTTTCGTTGAGAAGTGGTGCTGCCGGAGAGATTTGAACTCTCGACCTCTCCCTTACCAAGGGAGTGCTCTACCCCTGAGCTACGGCAGCCCGCTGTGTCGACGCGGCCGGCCCGTTTCTGAGCCACAGCGTCGCGGTGAGCGGGTGATTAGACTCAAACGAAACGCGGCGCAAGGGCATCTGGACGGTTTTTTTCGCCTCCTGTAGAGAAAGGGTATGGCAGAGCAAAAAACCCCTTCAAAAAGCAAATCCGCACCTGCGGGCCGCGAGGACAGGCTCAAGGCCGCGCTCAAGGCCAACCTGGCCCGGCGCAAGGCGCAGGCCAAGGCGCGAACTGCGCAGGCCGACGCGGAAAACGACAACAAAGGTTAAGAGCAGATGGATTCGATTCTCGTTACCGGCAACGGGCCGCTGAATGGCCAGATTCCGATTGCAGGGGCAAAGAATGCCTGCCTCACGCTGATGCCCGCCACGCTGCTCAGCGAAGAACCGCTGACGCTGACCAATGCGCCGCGATTGTCCGATATCAAGACGATGACGTTGCTGTTGCAATCTCTGGGGGCCGAGGTGTCGGCCTTGCAGGATGGCAAGGTGCTGGCGATGTCCAGCCACGACCTGACCAGCCATACCGCCGATTATGACATCGTGCGCAAGATGCGTGCCTCGAATCTGGTACTGGGGCCGATGCTGGCACGGCTGGGTCATGCGGTGGTTTCCCTGCCGGGTGGTTGTGCCATTGGCGCCCGCCCTATGGACCTGCATATCGAGGCCCTGGAGGCGCTGGGGGCCGAGATCGAGCTGCGCGACGGCTATCTGCACGCCAAGGCGCCCGGCGGGCTGAAAGGAGCGGTACACGAGATGCGCTTTGCCTCTGTCGGCGCGACCGAGAACATGGTGATGGCCGCGACGCTGGCCAAGGGCACCACTGTGCTCAAGAATGCCGCGCGCGAACCCGAGATCGTCGATCTGGTGCGCTGTCTGCGCGCGATGGGTGCGCAGATCGCGGGTGAGGGCACCCCGACCATCGAAATTCAGGGCGTCGACCGTCTGCATGGCGCCACCCACCAGGTGGTGACCGACCGGATCGAACTGGGCACCTATATGTTGGCCCCCGCCATTTGCGGCGGCGAGGTCGAGCTGTTGGGCGGCAGGCTCGACCTGATCGGCGCCTTTGTAGAAAAGCTGGACGCCGCCGGTATCGACGTTGCAGAGACCGACAAGGGCCTCAAGGTCAGCCGCCGCAATGGCCGTGTCTCGGCCGTCGATGTCACCACCGAACCGTTCCCCGGTTTTCCCACCGACTTGCAGGCCCAGATGATGGCGCTCTTGTGTACGGCCGAAGGCACCAGCGTGCTTGAGGAGAAGATCTTTGAGAACCGGTTCATGCATGCGCCCGAACTGACCCGCATGGGCGCCCGGATCGAGGTACATGGCGGGACAGCTACCGTGCGCGGGGTTGAACGGCTGAAGGGGGCGCCGGTGATGGCCACCGACCTGCGCGCCAGCGTGTCGCTGATCCTGGCGGGGCTGGCCGCCGAAGGGGAAACCCTGGTCAGCCGGGTCTATCATTTGGACCGCGGATATGAGCATGTGGTGCAAAAGCTCGAAGCGGTGGGCGCCAAAATCGAACGGATCAAAGGCTGATGTCGGACGCAACATTCAAGGACGGGCGCGAGGCGCCGCTGAACCTGGGCGCCGAGGATGGCGAGGATCTCAAGATCATCTCGACCCTGATACAGGACGCGGTGTTTCCGATCACCGAAATGTCCTGGCGCCCCGGCTCGCGCCGCTTTGCCCTGCTGCTGAACCGGTTCCGGTGGGAGGATCGCGCCGCCGCCGACAAGCGTGGGCGCGGGTACGAGCGGGTGCAGTCGCTGCTGGTGATCGACAGCGTGCTGGGCGTTGCCAGTCAGGGTATCGACCGATCCGACACCGACACCGTTCTGTCGCTGCTGTCCGTGACATTCGAGCCGGACACTGATGGCGCCGGGCAGCTCCTCCTGACGCTAGCGGGCGATGGTGCCATCCGGCTGATGGTCGAGGCGGTGGACGTCACGCTCAAGGACGTGACCCGGCCCTATCTGGCCCCCTCGCGCCAGGCCCCGCATCACTCGGACTGATGCAGAACAAGCGGGGGATATCGCAGGCCTTTTCCCCCGCCGGCACCGGGGGCGAGCTGTTGCGCCGGGCCACCCCCTTTGACCTTTTCGACATGTCGCGGGTGCTGACCCGTTCGATCAGCCAGCTATGCACTGCCGATCATGGCGGCAATGCCGAGGCGATTGCGCGCTGGTGCGCCAACAAGACGCCGCAGGCGCTGCGCGTGCAGATGATGGCAGAGGGTTGGGAGTTCTGGCTGCTCATCCGCGCTGGTCAGATTGCGGCCGTAGGCGCGTTGGCCGAGATCGACCGGGGCGCTGGTACCGGACGCATCACGCTCAACTATGTCGATCCCGCCTGTCGCGGTCAGGGGGCCAGTGCCGCCCTGCTGGCCGGGATGGAGGCGCGGTTGAGCGATCAGGGCATCACGCGCGGGGTTTTGACCAGCACTGCGACGGCGCGCGATTTCTACCTGTCGCGAGGCTGGCAGGCCGATGGCCCAGCCCGGCAAGGTCGTTGGATTTTGGGCCATCCAATGACCAAGACGCTCGCCTGCTGAACGCTGCCGACGATAAAGCCCGCCGCGCGCTGCCGCGCCGCAGCGTGTGACGCTTGAGGCGAGCGGGCAGTCCGGTTATGTCAGCGCCAAAGGAGAGCCAGATGCCCCAGTTCCTCGACAGCCGTCAGCCCGATTTCGAGACCGCCTTTGCCGCCCTCCTGGGTGCCAAGCGCGAGGACAGCCCGGATGTCGATGCGGTGGTGGCGGACATCATTGCCGATGTGCGGACCCGTGGCGACGCGGCGGTGATCGAGCTGACCGAGCGGTTCGACCGTATCGCGCTGACACCACAGACGCTGCGGTTCTCTGCCGAAGAAATCACACAGGCGGTCGCAGAGGTGCCCGCCGCCGAACGCACCGCGCTGGAACTGGCCGCCGCGCGGATCTGGGCCTATCACGAACGGCAGATGCCGCAGGACGCGGACTGGACCGACGACACCGGCGCGCGGCTTGGCTGGCGCTGGTCGGCGGTCTCGGCGGCGGGGCTTTACGTGCCGGGCGGTCTGGCCTCCTACCCCTCGTCGGTGCTGATGAACGCGATACCGGCCAAGGTGGCGGGTGTCGGCCGTCTAGCCATCGCCGTGCCCACGCCGGATGGGCAGGTCAACCCGCTGGTCCTGCTGGCCGCGCAGATCTCGGGCGTTGACGAGGTCTATCGCATCGGCGGCGCGCAGGCGATTGCCGCACTCGCCTATGGCACCGACACCATCGCCCCGGTCGACAAGATCACCGGCCCCGGCAACGCCTTTGTGGCGGCGGCCAAGCGGCGGGTGTTCGGCAAGGTGGGCATCGACATGATTGCAGGCCCTTCCGAGATCCTGGTGATTGCAGACCGTGACAACGACCCCGACTGGATCGCGCTCGATCTCCTCTCTCAGGCGGAACATGACGAAAGCGCTCAATCGATCCTGATCACCGACGATGCGGCCTTTGGCCGGGCGGTGGCCGATGCGGTGGACAAGCGACTGGAGACACTGGAACGCCGCGCCATCGCCGGGGTCAGCTGGCGCGATTTCGGCGCCGTCATCACCGTGGCGGATCTGGACGAGGCGGCGGCGCTGTCGAACCGGATCGCACCCGAGCACCTGGAGCTGTGTGTCGCCGATCCCGAGGCGCTGGCGGCCAAAACCGTGCATGCCGGCGCCATCTTCCTGGGCCAGTATACGCCCGAGGCGATCGGCGATTACGTGGGTGGCCCGAACCACGTGTTGCCCACCGCGCGCTCGGCCCGGTTCTCTTCCGGCTTGAGCGTGATGGACTTCCTCAAGCGCACCACCCTGTCGCGCATGACCCCCGAAGCGCTGCGCGCCATCGGCCCGGCGGCGGCTCAACTGGCGCGCTCGGAAAGCCTCGAGGCGCACGGGCTTTCGGTTCAGGCCCGGCTCGACCGGTTGAACGGCTAGATCTCCAGATCGCGGGCAAAGGGAAAGAACCAGGCGGTGAGGCTGTCGAACATCTCGCGCACGGTCCCCGCGCGGCTGTCGAATTCCGCGAGACAGGCGCAGAGCGTGCCCAGCTCGCCGCATTGATCGGCCACCTCGACCAGCGTTGCCGACTGGTTGCGGCTGTACCCGCTCAGCGCTGACATCCGCAGCTCTTCGGGCCAGTGGCGGGCCCGTTGGGCCAGCGCCTCGGCCAGACGCAGCACCACCTCACCCTCCTGCTCCTCGAGAATGCGCCGCAAGGGCGGGTAGAGGTCGGGGTTCAGCCCCCGGAACATGCGAAACGCCAGGTCCGTCTGCGGTAGGGCATCGCTGGCGAGCAACCGGGTCAGGTCCTCTTCCTCGCCGAACTGACGATAGAGGTCGGTGATATCCGAAATCCCCGGAGCGTCATGCGCCCAAAGCTTCTCGAGCCGCCTGGTCAGATCCGGGGCGGCCTCGAACAGGGTGCCAAATTCCCACTCCGCCAGTTTGACCCGCCCCGCCGCCAGCGACAGGGCGCGGGGAGAGCGCGAAACAGGCTTACCTGACAAGGGAACACCTCGCCCCGACGCCATCACGGCGGTCTTGCGTCCCAGCCATCCGTCAAGAATGCTCCCGGACATGCGATACGCATCCACGTAGGATTTGAAATCCGCGCCCTGAAGTACATCAAGTTCCTTGTGACGTTGCATCGGATCGGCTTGCCGGGCAATGAACGCAATCACACCCGGCAAGGCGCGCTGATGATCGGCGGATTCCAAAAAAACGCTGGCGGCGTCGGCCATCGCGGATGTTTCAACCCCGCTGCCCGCCACCAGCAGGCATTGCCACATCGGGTGTCGCCAGTATCCGCGCTGCATGGCATTGGCATGATCATCGGCTACTTCCTGTTTGCTGCGGAACTCCAGGGCATCGAAATAGCGCGGCGCCAGATCGGCCACCTCGGCGAACCGGGCGGCGGCAAAGGCGCGCTGGATGTCGCGCGATAGCCGCGAGGCCGATCGCCAGTCGGACCCGTCGGGGCGATAGACATCCTCATGTGTGCGCACGCCCAGCAGATCAGCGGCGCGGCTTTCGCTGGCTTCGCTGACGGTGGTGAAATCCTCGTCCGCCGTGCTCAGCCCGTGCTGCGCGGCCGAGGTGAATTCCTGCTCTTCGGCCAGTTCGCGCAGGTCGTCGCCCAGATCGAACGCCTCTTCCTTGCTCAGCACCCGGCCCAGCAGCACATTGACCCGCGCCCGCCAGGCGGCGGGCAGAGTGTCCAGATCCTCGCCCAGCGACAGGTCCAGCGCCCGCGCGGTAACGGCATCGAATTCCGGCACCTCGCGCGGTGACAGAAACGCCGCGTAATAGAGCGCCTGAAGATCGCGCATCTCGGGGTCCATCTTCTCCCACCGCTGGCGGGCGCCCTGATCGGCGCCATCGGGCGGACCCAGCCGGAAATAGTCGCGCGCGGCGGAACAGACCGCCAGCGCATCCGCGCGCAGCCGCGCCTTGCGCTTGCGGTCGGCGGCGGTATCGGCCTCACGCGGTCCGGCAAACAGGCCGGCCACCATCATGCGCCGCACATCGGCGCGGTGGCGCAGGTCAAAGGGCGGCTCTCCCGGTTCGACCAGCCAGTATTCGTTCTCCAGCTTTTCGCGCAATGCCTCTGCCTTGCTCAGCGGCAGCACGGTACCCTCGGGCAGGCCCAGACAGGGCACCGCCAGCACAAAGCGGATCAGGTCGGTGTTGATCTGCCGCAGCACCAGACCGGGATGGGCCAGGCTGCGCAATTCGGGGTCGTCGATCCGGTCGAGGATGCGTTCATAGAGGAAGCGATGGGCGAATTCCGAGCGGAACGCTTCGGCGCCATCCTCTTCGAGGTCAGCAATCAGATCGGCGATATCGCCGTCATGGCCGCGCGCGTATTGCACAAAGATCAGCAACGCCAACGGATGCCCCTTGAGCAGGCGGCTGACCGTGTGACGCAAACTCTCGTCGGTCAATACCGGGGGGCGGTCGAGGCCCTTGCGCTGCATGTCCTCCTCGGACAGGCGCCGGTCCTCTTCCTCGATCAGCTGCGCGCCCGCCTCGACCGAGAGGCCCTCCAGTGCGATGCGTCGTGAGGCCGGGCCAAAGCGGTCATCCAGTTCGTCGCCCTCCAGCGGCTCGGCGCGACCCGACAGCACGCAGCGCAGGCCGGGCAGCTCGCGGCGGAACTGTTCCTCGACGTCGAGGATCAGGCGCACCACCTCGCCGCCCTGCCGGTCGACCGCCTCGAAACTGTCAAAGGCCAGCGCGATGGGTTGCGAGCGCAGACCATGTGCCCAGTCGCCTCGGAACCAGCCGGGCAATTGGCTTTCCAGGAAATCGGCCTGTGCGCCATGATCGCGCACCTCGCCCATCAGATCGGTCGAGGACAGGGCCGCCCGCCGTGCCCGCAGTTGCTTGGACACATTCGCAGCGGCCTCGGGCGGTTCCAACGTGCGGGTCACGCCCACGGCGATCTGGTTCAGAATCTCGCGGGCGATCTGGAACGGCGCCCCGGATTTGAGTTGTGGCCGGTCAAAATCGAGGATCACGGTGATCGGTGCATCGCGGCGGGTCTGCCAATCCTGCAACAGCCGGGCCAGCACAGCCGATTTGCCGATGCCCCCGGTACCGGTCAGCAGCAGAGGCCGCGTATCCTTGGTCTTGCCGCGCAGAAAGCGGGACAGGCGCCGACGGACATTGTCATAGCCGAAATGGCGGCGCGGCAGCACGATGACCAGATCGCGCCATTTCTGCACCTCCTGAATCTGCCGCTTGGCCTCGCTTTCGAGCGTTTCGAGCGGGCTGCCGTTCAGCGCCGGCACCGCACGGGCAAACTGGACCGCATCCAGAATCGCGGCGTTGTGGCGCAGATGGGTCAGCAGGCGGGTTTCGTCATCGCTGTTCTTGGGCCGGGCCACCTCGACCCGCGCACCGGCCAGCAGCTGGTGCAGCACCTGCCCGAACAGATCGTCGGCCCAGGGTGGCGGCGCCAGGTCCAGCGCCTGATCCAGCTGTGCCCGGGTCAGGAACCGGCGCAGCGCGGCGTTGCGCGGATCGGGTGCCAGCATCCAGCCATAGCGGGGCGCCGCCCCCGGCGCCGGGCACAGAACCTCGGTCACGCCGCGCGACAGCGCGCCCAGCACGTCGTTGCGCAGGTCGGGTCGTCCGTCGACCCCGAGCGCGTCGCACAGCTCGTCAGGCTCGTAACAACCGCAAACCGCGCTCAGCTCCTGCGCAAGATCGATCAGGGCCTCTCGCATTACTCGTCCTCTCTAACCCGTGCGCCGACCCGTCCAAAGAGCGCATCCGCCGCACCCGCCACATGGGTTTCGACAAACTCCGACATCCGCTCCAGCGGCGCGTCCGCGCCAGCAAGCGAGGCGACGATATTGCTGAGAAAACCAAGGCTGGTCTCGTCAAAGGGCTTGTCCCGCGCCCCGCGCATGTTAAGCCAGTGACGGAATACCTGTCCCGGATCGGCCAGATCCCGAGTGCGGATTGCCGATTTCAACACAAGACTGGGGTCGAGCCCGTTGATCTGGATATCCTCGCGCAGGCCGATCAGCACCAGCCGCAGATTGTCCTGCCGCCCGATCTGGTCATAGAGCGTCGACAGGAACTCGCGTCCCGAGGCATCGGACAGGTCGTGCCGGTCCAGATCGTCGAGCAGGATCCAGACCATGCGGTCGCCCAGCCGTTCGTTGACCTGCTGCATGAACTTGGAGACCAGCCGCTTGACATAGGCGGGCGTTGTCGTGTCGGGCGCTTCGGGCAGGCTGGCCACTGCATCGGGGGCAAAGCTGGCCAGCGTATCGCAGGCCATGCGATAGGCGTCGACCTGCACGTCTCCGGCGCGAAACACGATATGGTGATGCTCGGGCGCGGCAAAGAGTGCGCGCAGGATCTCGACCGAGAAGCTCTTGCCGGGACGGGTGATCAGCACGTCTTCGTCGGTTTCCACATGTACCCGCAGAATACGGCGGTCGCCCTTCCACAGCTTTTCCAGCGCGGCGATGTAATCGGCCCGGCCAAAGACCGGGCGGCGCCCGTCCAGACAGCCCCCCACCGGGCTGAGACCGGGGATCTCGGCCAGCTTGCCCAGCATCCCCTTGGCCGTCAGATCAGCTGCGATCGCGGTCAGCGGCACCGCCACGTTGAGCGCGCGGTGGTGACGGGCATCGGGTGGCGGGGTCAGGGCCTCGAGCCCCAGATAGTGCAGCGCCACCGGTTGGCCGTTCTGGTCCAGCGCCAGCCCGCCCGAGGAGCCGTGCGCCGTGGTTGCCTGATGAAACAGGCGGTGCTGGCGCGGTTGGCCATAGACCACCTTGCCGCCGGTGATCGTGTGTTGTTCAGAGCCGGGATGATGCAGCACCCAGACCCCGTCGGGCGCGGCGTCAGCCACACGGGCCAGATCGAACCAACCCCGTTGCAACCCCGGCGCGCCGGTCAGGCGGATCACCGCATAGTCCCAGAACCCCTCAACCGCGCGCAGCCAGGCGCGCCGTTTGGCCAGCTTGTCCCAGGCGTAATCTTCTTCCAGCAGCGGGCCGGTCGGGCTCTGCGCGACCAGCCAGTCCTCGGCCACGTCGAACACCGCGCCCCTGCCCTCTTCGATGCCGGTTGTCGACGAATAGTCGAAGCGGATCTGCAGATCGCCCGGCTCCAGCGGCAGGTCGATCATATCCTTGATCACGTGGAAATTGGTCAGCACCGTCGAGGGCCCGATCAGAAAGCCGCTGCCGGTGACCCGGTCGCCCATCTCGTTCAGGGCCTCGACCCGGCAGAGCCGGCGACGCCCCAGGATGATGCCGGGCAGGATGTTGCCGGGATCGGTCCAGAACGCGGTCTCGTTTACAAGAGACTCGGTATTGGCCCGTTGCAGCGTGGCGTGGGCGCGCTTCAACCCCAGCGCGCTGATCATCTTTTGCGCCAGTTGACGGCGATGCACCGGCAAGGGTGCCTCGGCACCGATATCGAAAAGGCCCGCCGACACGGCGGCGGCAAAACAGTCGGCCACCGCCTGCGGTCCGCGCAGGGCGGCCAGCGCCAGGCACAGCGCATCGGCGCCGCGGGCCGGGTCCAGCCCGCCACCGCGCCCGGTCACCACCATTGCATGGGCAAAGCTGACCGGCGCCCCCGGCAAGCGCCGGGCGGCCAGCCAGCCATCGTACCACCCGCGCAATTGCGGGCGGGCGAAATGCAGCCCCTGCACCACGCCGTGAATGCAAGAGATCAGCCGTTCCTCGGTCCAGTCCTGTTCCGTCATTCCCCCTGCCCGTTCAGCAACCCGGTGGCAAAGGCCCCGTCGCCCATCCCCAGCACCGCCTCAATATCATGTGCCAGGTTGGTCTCCATCGACTGCCCTCCGAAATGCAGCCCGCAGAGCTGGCCCGGATTGTGCAGCGACAGGATGGCCGAACCCGAGTTTCCGGGCAAGGTGGTCGCATCATGGCTGAAGGCCCAGCCGCGCGGATCGCCCGCCACCGCGCCGGGGCGCGCCTCGATCATGCCGGGGCTGATGTATTTCACTCCATAGCGGTCGCCATAGAGCTCGCCCAGCCGCGCCCAGAAGGCCAGATAGGTATCCCGGTCCTCGCGCGGATCGGGGCCGCGCACATTGCGCGGCTCGGCCGGATAACCCGCGACCAGTATCTTGGTCAGTGCCGGATCGATGGTCGAGATCAGGCCCCGGTCGATCGGGTCGGGGGGGGGCGCGTGGCTGTTGTCGGGGTCGATCCGCATCAGCGCCATGTCAAGCCGCGCCATGTTGACCGTGCGCCCGATCCGGGCCGCACCCGCCGTCACCACCTCGGTCAGGGTATAGCGGGTGGTCTCGTCGGCGGCCTCGGGGTCAAAGATGATCGAGACCGGAAAGCGCAGCTTGAACGGGCGCTGGCCGTTTTCCTCGGGCATCGGCTCGGCAAAGGCGTCGATCACGTGGCGGTTGGTCATCACCAGCCCGTCCGACAGCAGGAACCCGGTGCCCACATGCACCCAGACCCCCTGCGGGTTGCGGGCGTCGATGCGGCCCACCGCGCGCACCAGCGGTTGCCAGCGGTCGACCGCCGTCAACAGGTCGGCGCGCCAACTGCCCAGCAGCGGGTCGAACAGTTCGTCTCCGCTCTCATGGACCCGGATCGCGGGTCGCCCGCTGAGCTTGACCAGCGCCTCGAGCGCATAGCCGACCTCGCCCGGGCTGAGCCGCACATCGCGGTCCGGGTCGAGATGCGATTGCACCGCCTGCCGGATCTTGTCTGCCGCTTCGGCCTGCATGGCGGTATCGACCAGATCGGGCGCGGACTCGGCCCGCGCCTTGAACAAGTCGTTGACCGTTTCCATCACGGTATCCAGCCCCTCGCCCCTGAGCCGGTCGACCGAGGCCTCATAGCTGAGGTCAGCCGCGCTCTCAGTCGTGCCGCCGCGCCCGGCAGCCAGTCGGCGAAAGGCGCGGTCCAGCGGCGCGGGTGGCGCGGCGGGGGCCAGCACCAGCCCCGGTTCGCCCAGCGGTTGCCGGTCTCCCAGCAGATCGGCCAACGCCGGGGACGGCATTTCGCGCATCGCGTTCTCGACCGTGACCGAGGCTTCGGGCTGTTCGCGCAGGCGCCAGTCGAAGGCGAGGTGTTCCGCCTCGGCCTGCAAGCCGCCTGCGTCGAAATCGGCGCCGAACAGCAGCTCGGCGGGACCGGCGCTTTCAGAGGCTGCCCCCCCGACGATGTCGGCGGGGTCCAGCGCCAGCAGCGCCTCGGCATCGACGATGCCCGCACCCATCATTCCGTGATCCCAGCCCGCGGGCGCGCGCGCGGTCTGGCGCAAAGCGGCGCGGAACAGCTCTTGCAGCGGCCAGCCACGACGATGCGCCTCCTGCCGCAGCGCGCTCCAGCCATGATGCTCCAGCCACAGCGCCGCCACCCCGGCCGTCAGCGCAACGGCAAAGGAGGTGCCCTGCCCGGTATCGGTCACATCACTCAGATCAACCTGACCCGGGCGGCGGCGGGCCACATGCAGGTTCTCGGCCGGGGCCGAGACGTCGACCTCGGGGCCCCGGCACGAGCCGCGCCAGCGCCGCCCGGCATGGTCGACCCCGGCCACTGCGATCACGTTGCGGTCAAAGGCGGGATAGGTGACGAAACGCACGCAATTGCCCGCCGCCGCCATCACGATCATGTCCGCCGAGACCGCGCGTGCCACAGCCCGGCGCATCACCCGTGGGCCAAAGCCGCTGCCCAGGCTCATGGTCACGATCCGGCAGCCCTGGGCCCGCGCGTGGTCAAGCGCGCGGGCCACCGGAACCCAGGACCCGACCACCACGGCGTTATTGGTCCGCAACGGCACCAGCGAGGCGCGCGGCGCGCTGCCATTGACCCGGCCCGACCGGCGGCTGATCACCAGCGAGGCGGTGCCGGTGCCATGGCCAGGTGATCCCATCGAGGGCAACAGCGGGTCGGTCGGGTCGGGCGTGTTGTCGACAAAATTGTAACCCCGCGCCATGTCGATACCGTGATCCAGTTCGTTATGGGCGGCCACGCCGGTATCGGGCTGGCCGATCCGCTGACCGGCGCCGGTGACCCCGAACCGCGACATTGCCCGGTCGGCCCGGATCAGTCGCAGCGCCCAGTTGCGATCCGCCAGTGGCGGCGTGTGCGCCCGGCACAGGTCCCAGGTCACATCGCCCACGTTCTCGACCGGGGGCGGCACGCTTTCGGCATCGGTGAAGGGCGGCAGGATATCGGGCGTGACCGAAACCAGACCCAGCGCCTCTTTCAACGCCGCCGCCTCGGCAAAGAGGTATCCGGGCGATTGTTCGATCGGAACGCCCGGGAATTGCAGGACCAGCATATCGTCATCCGCCTGGGTCGCGCGGAACAGGTCGAACCGGCCCCCTTCCAGTAACGTCGCGATGGCGTCCCGTGCGGCCTCGGCGGTGACCGCTTCGGGATATTCCAGCGTAAAGGACAGAATATCGGTCGGCAGCGCCTCTTGCCCCGTGGGTGTTGCCACCCGCGCCGCGGCTTTCAACAGGTCCAGCATGGCGGTCTCCTTCAATATGCGAATGGGAAATCAGGTCTCAAATATCCCGCAACTCTAGCACCGACGCCCCGTGATTTGAAGAAAAACCCTCGCGCCTTGCGGGCATGTGGGGCGCGGGCATTACCTTGCGTTGTGCAATCGCTTCTCGGTCCGCCCCTGCGCACGGGACTTGGCAATTGGGCGCCGACGCAGTACTCCTCTGTCCAGATAGACGTTTTAACCCCTTGGATTTACAAGTCTCGGTCGAGAAGGAAGGCAGCGCGTGCGCCCCACGAACCGAAAAACCATTCCGCCGCTTGAAACCGTGCTGGCCGGCGTTTCGCTGTTGGCCGGGCTCGAGACCGAGGTTCTGGCCGAATTCGCGGCCGATCTGGAGCTTGTCACCGTCTATACCGGCCAGACCGTTATGGAACAGGGTGAAACCTCGACCGAAATGTACGTGGTGGTCCGCGGTCGTCTGGTCGGTCTTTTGTTGTCGCCCAATGGCAAGGAAGTCGCGTTTACCGAGATCACATCAGGGCGCTATTTCGGCGAATTGTCGGCTCTGGACGGGCGGCCGCGCTCTCTCACCATCTCTGCCGCCGAAACCACGATTCTGGCGCGGATGCCGGCGCAGCGGTTGCTTGACTGGATGGCGCGAGAGCCGCGGCTGGCGCATAACCTGGCCATCGACCTGGCCGAGCGCAACCGGGCGCTGACCGAGCGGGTGTTTGGCCTGGTGGTGCACGACGTGGACAAGCGGGTGCGGGCGCTGCTGATCCAGCAGGCGCAGGCGGCGCAGCAGCTCAAACCGGGCGGTGTGCTCGATCCCAGCCCCACCCATGACGTGATCGCCAACTATATCGGTGCCACCCGCGAGGCGGTCAGCCGCGTGATGGCACGGCTTGCCGCCGCCGGAGTGATCGAGACCGGGCGTCGGCGGCTCGAAATCGCGGATATCGAGCAACTGTTCGAAGGGCTATGACCTGCCCCAGCGCTCCTTGAGCCGCAGGCATTCGGGCAGCATCCAGCGCTCGCCCGAACGGATCGCGCGCTCCAGCGCCGCCAGATCGCCGCTTGGTCCGTCGCGCCGCGCGGTTTCCTCGGCCATGGCATGGATCACCCGAAAGGTGGGTTGCAGGAATTCGAACCCCTGCTCGCCCAGGACCTTGCTGCCATAGGCGAACTCGGCCTGGCCCTCGCCGACCCGTCCCGCGGCAATATCCCCGATGCCGGTCAGCATCCGGGCATAGACCAGCCAAAAGGCCAGTTGCCTGCTCTGGGCCAACTGCTTCAACTCGCTGGCATGGTCGCGAAACGCCCCCCAGTCGCGGCGGATCGCCGCCGGAAAGGCGGCGCCGAAGGTCAGCGTGTGACACAACGTGTGGGTCATCTCGGTGGCGCGTGCCGACGCCAGCGCCGCCGCCGTGGCGGCGCGGGTATCTTCGGGGGTGCCGATGAAGGCCTCGATCGCGGCAATGCAACACAGAACGGTGGCGTGATTGTCGGTGGCGCCGAACGGCCGCAACGGCTCGGCATGGAGGGCCGGGTCATAGGTGGCGAGGAACCGGTCCAGATATTGTCGCGCGTCGTCGAACTCCCCCCGGAACATGTGGCTCGACCCCAGCATCCGGTCCAGCACCAGCGCATGCAGGCCGGTCGGATCCGAGCGCGCGATATCGGCCAGCCCCACGGCAAATTCGTGGCCCGCGTCGATATCGCCCTGCACGCAGATGTCGATCCAGCGAAAGAACATGGTCGAGAACACCCGCTGGCTGCCGCCGGTACGCTCGATCAGCGCATTGATCCGACCCAGCACATCCTCGCCGGCGGCTCGGTATCCCTTGGCCCCGATCAGCGCCGGGAACAGCGCCAGCAGCGTGTCGGCCTCGAACTGATCGCTCCAGTCGCCCTCGCTGGTGCCGATCCGGGGCAGCAGCGCCAATGCCCGGCGGAACAGGGCCACCGCCTCGGCATCAGCCGATTGCGCGGCGGCGGCGCGCCCGGCCTCGGCCCACAGTTCTGCGGCAGGGCGCAACCGCCCGGCGCGCTCCAGCTGATCGGCCAGCAAGGTCGGTTCCACCGCCTGCCCCGCCGCGCGGCGCCGGTCCAGAGCTTCGGCTATGGCGGTGTGAATGCGCTCGCGATCTCGGGTCAGGATGATGTCATAGGCACAATCCTGAAGAAGCTGGTGCCGCAGGATCAGCCGGTTGTCGTGCTGGCTGTCGCGAGCAAGGTGAAGTTCCGCCAGCCCGGCCGCGATCAGCTCGTCCAGCGCCTCTTCGATGGAGCCGGGACCGGGCCAGAGATCGCGCAGCAGCGGCAAGGGCGCCTCGCGCCCGATGCTTGCCACCAGCCGCAGCAGCGGACGCGCCCGCACCAGCCGCCTGATCCGCGCCTGAAGACTCTGTTGCAGGCTGGAGGGCACCGACATGTCCGGCAGGCTGTCGGCATCCACATCCTCGGGCCCGGCCAGCCGCGCGCGCATCTCCAACGCCAGTTCCTCGGCAAAGACGGGAATACCCTCGGCCCTTGCCACCAGCGGCGCCACCAGCGCCTCGGCGCCCTTCACATCTCCAAGCACCTCGCGCACGATGCTGTTGGTATGCTCCGGTGACATCAGCCCCAGCGAGATCGGCACCGATCCGTCCACATGCATCAAGCGCGGGTCGGGCAGTGCGTTGCGGGCGCTGACAATAAGCATCAGGCCCGGCGGGCGGCGCGAGGCCAGTGTCAGCAGAACGTCGATGGTCGAGGGGTCGGCCCATTGCAGATCGTCGATCCACAATACCTTGGGCCCGGATGCGGTTCTGCCGAAATGATCGGCCAAGAGGCCGATCGCACGCGCCCGGCGCTGACGGCGCTCGGCCTGGGTGGCTCTGGGAACGGCCTCCAACTCGGCCCGCAGGGTCGCTGCGGCAGGCAGATCGTGATCGTGATCCAACAGCAGCCGGAAGGCGCCATAGGGTGTGTCGCGGCCCTGCTGGGGACAGTTGACATGGCGCACCGGCCGGTCCTCGCGCCGGAGACGGTCAAGGAACTCTCCCACCAACCGTGATTTTCCGATCCCGTGCTCACCGGCCACGGTGATCAGGTTGAACGCCCCCATCGCCACCGCGTTCCAGCAGGCCGACAGCCGCGCCAGTTCCGCCCGGCGATTGACAAAGGGCACCCGGTCTGGACGCGCCAGCAGCGCCATGCCCAGATCGGGGGTCCGGCGTGCCTCGACCGCGTAGACCGGCGCGGGTTCGTCGATCCCCTTGAGCTGCCTGAGGCCCAGGAAATTCAACTCGAAATGATGCTTGATGAGCGGCGCCGTGGTGTCCGAGACCACCACACCGCCCGGTTGCGCCTCGGCCTGAAGCCGCGCAGCCAGATTGACCACCGCGCCATAGGCCCGCCCGCCTCGCGCGTGCTGGCTGAGGTGCCGGTCGCCAATCACCACCGGCCCCGAGGCGACCCCGACCCGCACCTGCATCTGCCGCGCCCCCGGCACCGCGATGGCGCCGACGCGGCGGCAGGACTCGCAGGCCGCCATCACCCCGCGCAGCGCCGCGTCTTCCAGCGCCTGCGGATAGCCGAAATAGATCAGCACCCCGTCGCCGTGATACTGCGCCACATGTCCGCCATAGCGATCCACCGCGCCGTCCACCGCACGGTAGAATTCGCCGAGCAGATCGGTGAACCGTTCCTCGCCCAGGGAATGGGCAAGTTGGGTCGACCCGACCAGATCGCAGAACACCACGGTCAGATAGAGGCGTTCGCTCTGATCCTCGACCGGGGCGGGAGGCACAACGGCGGCAGGCGCATCGCGCAGGTCGGCGATGCGTGCCAGGATCTTGCGCCTGTGCCCCAGAGAGGTCACCCCGAGATCCGTCAGATCCTGATCCGACAGATGCTCCAGCACCTCCAGGTCGATATCGGCCTGTTCGAACCGCTCGGCATAAACCTCCAGGCCGAGATCGGCCAGCCAGGAGGTGACAGAGCCGATGGTTCGGGACATGTCGGTCATTTCTCCGTTATCCGGTGATCGCCTTGATCGGTTCCTCGAAGCCATGGAACCCCGGCGGGAAACCCGGTCCCGGCGGATGCCATTCCAGCGGCTCGATGCTCTGCGGGAAGCGCAGCAGGTTGAGCGGGTCGTATTTGTGCTTGATCAAACGCAGCAGCCAATAGGTATCGCCCCAGTATTCGTCGGCAAAGCCGGGATTGTCCGGGCTGGGATAGTTCTGATAGCTCTGCCCGGTCCAATGCGGGGCAAAGGCCGCCTCCCACCCCGCGATGAACGCCAGCATGGTTTCCTTCTCCTGTTCCGTCAGCCAGAACACGTCAAAGAACAGGTCGCAATACACATCCCGGTGAAAGAAGGCGTTTTCGCCTTTGGGCATGCGGGCGATGGCACCGCCATAGATCTCCATCGCGGCGATCGTATAGGGGCTGGGCGAGGTTCGGAAATAATCCAGCAGCACCTTCCAGCCTGCCGCGTCGATCGGCTTGGCGACATAGCGGCTGATCTTTGCCTCGGGCGGCGGCATCGGCGTCATGTCGGCCGGGAATTCCGGCACCTCGTAGGGTTCGCTCAGCAGGATACGGTTGAGGTCGATATATTGCTGCGGGTCATAAAGCGCCTGCAGGGTGGCGCCGGGCAGCGCCAGCACCGGGGCCAGCTTCTCCTGCAACTCCTCACGGGTGCCGCGATACATGCCGCGCATCAACAGCACCGGTTCCTTGGTCTGCCCCTCGGGCCCTTCAAAGGCCCAGATCATCTGATAACCCATGGTGTCGGGCGCACCGGTACGCATGAAGTTCTCTTGCAGCCAGGCCAGCGAGGTGGCGGTATCCTGCACGCCCGCATCGGTCTGCATCGACCAGCGCACGGAAAAGCCCGCGAAGGTCGAGCCGCGATAGAGCCGGTACTTGACCCCCAGCAGCACGCCGAAATTGCTGCCGGTACCGCCGCGCACCGCCCAGAACAGATCTTGGTTCAACTCGGCATTGGCATGCACGATGCGACCATCGGTCATCATCACGCGGATTTCCTCGACCTGGTCGCAGTTCATGCCGAAGATGCGCGCGGTAAAACCGTATCCGCCCCCCTGCATATAGCCGCCGACACAGACATCGGGGCAGGCACCACCGGGCGTGTGCAGATCATAGGGCAGAAGCTTGGCATTGAACTTGCCGAAATTGGTGCCCGGCCCGACCCAGGCGCGCAGCGCCTCGGGGCTGATGCAGACATCGTTCATCCGGCTGACATCGATCAGGAACCCGTTCTGCGACGAGAAGCCCGCCGTGCTGTGCCCGCCCGAGCGCACCACGACCGCCATCGACAGCGCCCGCGCCACCCGCAGGCATTCGGCCACGTCGGTCTCGACCTCACAATAGACGATGACCTGCGGATAGGCCGAGAACCGGGGGTTCGACAGCATCCGGTCGGTGTCGTATTCGGGATCACCCGGCAGCACCACGGTGCCCAGGATGTTCTTTTGAAGCTCTTCGGCGTATTTTGGCGGAAGCCCCTGAAAATTGGGGTCAGCCTTTTGATTTACGGCCCAAACTGCGGATCTTTCGCGCAAACGTTGCGCACGACTATCATACCAAAGCACGGCTATGTCCTAAACAGAGAATATCTGGGGGTATCGTAAGAGAGGCGCCCCGTATTTTGCAATCGGTTCTCTCGTTTAGGTCGAAAAATCTGTCCCGGCTCTACCCCTGAGACGTCTCTGTCACAGCCTGTCGCGCAGGCTGAACCACAGCATCGCCAGGATCAGCAGCGGCGTGCGCAGGGCCGGACCGCCCGGAAACGGGCGCCCGGGAACGCGTGCCATCAGATCGAACCGTTCCGCCTGTCCGGCGATGGTTTCCGCCGCGATCTGACCCGCCAGCGTTGCCAGCGCCACGCCATGACCCGAGAAGCCCGACAGGCTCAGCATATTGCCCGACAGCCGCTCGAAATGCGGCATCCGGTTCATGGTGATGCCCAGCGTGCCGCCCCAGGCATGGTCGATGCGCACATCCGCAAGCTGCGGAAAGATCTCCAGCATCGGCTTGCGCACCTTGGCGGCGATGTCGGACGGAAAGCGGTATCCGTAGCTTTCGGTGCCACCGAACAGCAGCCGGTGATCGTCGGAGAACCGGAAATAGTTGATCACGAACTTGCTGTCGGCCACCGCGTGATTGTTGCGGATCAGCGCCTCTTGCCGTTCGGGCCCCAATGGTTCGGTGGCGATGATATAGTTGTTGATCGGCATGACCCGCGCCGCCACCCGGTCGTCGAGCCGGCCCAGATAGCCGTTGCAGCCCAAGACCACATGGCGCGCTGTGATCTCGGCCTGATCGGTGCGCAGATGGGCGGGATCGCCCTCGGTGAGCGCGGTTACCTTCGAACGCTCAAAGATGCGCACGCCCGCGGCCACCGCCATCCGCGCCAAGCCAAACACCAGTTCCAGCGGGTCGATATGGCCCGCATCCTCATAAATCGATCCGCCGTGATAGGCATCCGAGGCCACCAGGTGCCGCATCTCGTCCCGGTCGAGCGCCCGGATCGCGGTATAGCCATAGTCCTCGCGCATATGGCGGACATGGTCGTGGCTGTGCCGGACAAAGCGTTCGCGATGATCGGCATGGATGATGCCGGGATGGAAATCGGCATGCACCAGATCCGAGGCCGCCAGCTCGCGCACCAGATCGACCGATTGCCGCGCCACCTGCCACAGGGCATGGGCATGGTCGCGGCCCAGCATCTTTTCCAGCTCTTCCTGCTCCAGCCGTTGACCCTGCCCCACTTGGCCGCCATTGCGGCCAGAAGCGCCGAATCCCACGCGCTGCGCCTCGAGCAGGACCACGTCATAACCGCGCTGCGCCAGATGCAGCGCCGCCGAAAGGCCGGTGAACCCGCCACCCACGATACAGACATCGCAGCTCAGCGCGCCCTTTGCCTGGGGGAACGGGTCGAGCTTCTTTGCCTGCGCGGCATAATAAGACGGCGGGTATTCGCCGGGGCGGTCGTTTACGGTCAGCAGGTCCATCATCTCATCCCCTGTTTCGCCGCCTGCTATAGCAGCAAATTCAGAGATCTGCCAGATATGATCAAATTTTTGACCCGCCGTTATCTCAACCCGACATGCCGATCAGCGCCACCCCTGCCGCCATCAGCGCCGCCGCCCCCAGACGGCGTTTCCAGTTGCCTTCTCCCAGAAAGACAAAGCCGATCAGGGCGGCAAAGATCACCGAGGTTTCGCGCAGCGCGGACACGGCACCAAGGGGGGCAAAGTTCTTGGCATACAGGACCAGCCCATAGGCCGCCATCGACACCAGTCCACCCAGGATGCCGGTGGCCCAGACCTTTGGCTTCAGCCCCGCCAGCGTGCTCCGTTTGCGGATCGCCACAAAACCCGCGATGAAGAGATGCAGGAACGCCCCCCAGGCCCAATAGGACAGCGTGTTCTGCGACAGTCGCACCCCGATCCCGTCCACCACGGAATAGGCCGAGATGCACAGGCCTGTGCCCACCGCAAACCCCAGCGCCGCGCGCCCGACCCCGTGGCGCAGCGCCGACCAGCTGCTCAGCTGAATACCGGCGGCGATGGTGGCAATGCCGACCCAGGCCTGCGCCGGCAGGGTTTCACCCAGCAAGAGCAGCGCCCAAAGCGCCACCAGCGCCGGTACGATTCCGCGCGCGATGGGATAGACCACGCTCAGATCGCCATGACGATAGGCCTGCCCCAGCATGTAGTAATAGCCGAAATGGATCACCGTCGAGAGCAGGATATAGGGCAGGCTTTCAGGCGCCGGCAGCGGCAGCAGCATGACCATGACCCCGCCCGCCAGCACATGGCCCGAGGCGACAAGGCCCAGCATCGTGGTACGGTCCGCCGCGCTTTTGACGATGGCGTTCCAGACCGCGTGCAACAGGGCCGCCGACAGGATGATGGCGACGATGCCCGCCGACATCTCAGTCCTCGTCCTGCGTGGCGGGCAGGGTTTCGATCAGGCGGGTCTCCAGCAGTTGACCGTTGGCATAAAGGATCGGATAGGCCACCGCCGAGACATGGCTGTTGAACTCGCGCAGGGCGCGCAGCGTTTCCAGATGACAGTCGCTGGTGTCGAAGCTTTGCACCTCGCCATTCTGCAACCGCCGGAAATGCCGCTTGCGGCTGCTGCGTTCGGCGCGTTTCAGCTCGGTCTTTTCAAGGCTCAACAGGCGCGCGCTTTCCAGATCGTCCGAGATCAGCACGTTCGAGGCCAGTTTCATGTTGGCCAGAATGGTCTCGTGCATCTGTTGCAATTCGGACCAACCCTCTTTCGAGAACTGGTTGCCGGTCTTGCGCAGATCGCCCGCCAGAACGCAAAGCCGCCCGGCCACCACGTCACCGGCGGTTTCCAGCCGCACCGCATATTCCAGCATGTCACGCGCGCTGCGCGCTGCGTCCTTACCGATCTGATCGGCGGGCAGTGCGGCGACATAGCGGCGGATGCCCGACAGGCAGGCGTTTACTTCTTTATCCAGCGACTGCACCGCCTTGATCCGGGTCTTGTCGCCATCGCGGTAGAGGCCCAGAACCGGGCGGAACATCGCCTCGACCAGATCGGCCATGCGCAGCAATTCGCGCTTCAGGCTCGACACCGCCTGTGCCGGGCTGCCGATATGGGCGGGGTCGAGGCTGGAGGCCGGGCGCGCCAGAGCGTCCGCATCGACCGGCTGCGCCGGGTCCGGCAACAGCCGTGCCAGCGGCGCGGCCAAGAGGTTGCAGAACGGCAGCGCCAGCACCAACAGCGAGGCGTTGAAGGCCAGATGCGCATAGACCAGCTCTTGTCCGCCATGCTCACCGGCGCCCAGACCGTTGCGCAGTGCCAGGTTGACCGCGAACAGGCATAGCACCGCCCAGGTGCCGCGCAGCGCCAGGTTGGCGAATGGGATGCGCCGGGCGGGCATCGTCATGCCGCGCGACAGCCAGACCGGGATAAAGGCGCTGCCGAAATTCGCGCCCAGCACCAGTGACAGGCCGGCGGCAAAAGGGATCGCGCCGATCTGAACCAGCGTCACGCACATCAGGATCGCCGCAACCGAGGAATGCATGACAAAGGCCAGCGCGCCGCCGACGATAAAGGCGGTGACATAGTCGCGCGCCAGATAGTCGGCGATGGCGGGCAGAAAGGCACTGTCGCGGATCGGGTCCATCGCCTCGCGCAGGAACCGCAGCGAGATCAGGATAAAGGCGATGCCCATCAGGATGCGCCCGAACTGACGCGCCTTGCGCTGTTCGGTCTTGACGAACAGCCAGCCGCCCACCGCCAAGAGCAGCGGCACCAGCCAGTCCAGCCGCCAGGACAGGATCTGGATCACCAGCGCCGAGCCCAGATCGCCGCCCAGCACGATCGCCAGCCCCTGACCGAACCCCATCAGCCCCGCCCCGGCAAAGCCAGAGGTCAACAGTGCCACCGCGGCCGAGCTTTGCAGCACGACCGCCATGACCAGCCCCACCGCCCCGGCCCGCATCACGCCGCTATTGCCGGTCATCACCCTTTGGAACGACGAGCCATAGGCGCGCTCGATCCCGGTGCGCACCATCCGCACCGCAAACAGCAGCAGCATCGTCGCGCCCGCCAGGCTGATCAGAAAGGAAAAGATCGCCACGGCTCAGCCTTCGGGGCAGGTCGCGCTTGGGTGCAAGGGGTGGTTCAACGTGGCGGGCTCCTGTTCTTGTGTCCGAGTGGTCCCCGCCGCTCTCGGAAAGAAGTGAGACTCAATGGGTCGGGGGCCAGAATTGGCCCAAGCTGCCTTTGTTTGCGCAAACGTGCAATGGGCAAACCCACAAAACCGGTATTTTCCGGGCAAAGACGGTCACGAAATGGCGATCAGAGCAGCGACAGCGCCAGCAACAACAGTACAAACCCGGTCAAGACTGTTCCGATGCCGCGCATCCAGGCCGGGCTTTGCCCCAGTTCCAGATAGCGCGACAGGATCAGACGGGCCTTGACCAGCGCCAGGATCAACACGCCCGCGCCGATCAGTGCCTGCGGCACCGGCACCAGCGTCAGCAGGGCGCCCGCAAGGCTCAACCCCAGCAGCGCCAGCCAGGCGCGGCTCAATGGGTCGGAGAGGAACCTGCGCATCGGCTCACCCCGCCAGATAGACGACCGGATAGAGCAGGACCCAGACCAGATCGACCATATGCCAGAACTGCGCGCCCGCCTCGATATTGCGGGGCGCGTCGAGCCAGGCCAACAGCAGCAGGATCACCACCCCGGCCAGAACATGCGCCGCGTGAAATCCGGTCAGCAGGTAGTAGAACATGAAAAACGGATGGGTGTCATAGCTGATCCCCTGGGCCGCCTTGTCGGCATATTCCGCCCCCTTGATCACCAGAAACAGAGCCCCCAACCCCGCCGCAAGCAGCAGGGCCCACCGGGCCTGCGCGCGCCGGCCCGAGCGGCGCCAGCGGAGCGCGCAAGCCGCGAGGTAACCCGAGGTGACCAGTACCACGGTGTTGAGCGCGGCCCCGGTGCGGTAAAGATGATCCTGCGCCTCGGCAAAGCCTGTCGGATCGGTCAGCCGCACCGCCAGCAACGCCACCAGACCGGCGCCGAACACCAAAAGCTCGGACAGGATCAGAACCCACATCATGAGTTCGCCCGGCAGTTCGTCGATCAGGGATCGCTCGCTCATGCTCCGACCAGTTGCCGATAGATCTGCGGCAGGGCCAATGTCAGCCGGTTGGGGTCGGGGATCACGGCAAAACCGCCCTGCCCGAACATGCGGGGGAACCAGCTTTTGCCGGATTTGTCGATGGTGACGCCGAACACCGATTGCCCGGCGCGGCGTGCCTCGCGAACTGCCATGGCGGTATCCTCGATCCCGTGGCGGCCCTCGTAATGGTCCAGATCGTTGGGCTTGCCGTCAGTGATCACCAAAAGCAGCCGCCGCTTGCGCCCCTGCCCGGCCAGATCGGCCGAGGCATGGCGGATCGCGGCGCCAAGCCGGGTGTAGAAACCGGGCCGCAGCGAGGCGATACGCGCCTCGACCTGGGTGCTCATCACCTCGCCGAAGCCCTTGCAGCGCTGCACATAGACCCGCGCGCGTTTCAGCGAACTGAAGGCGTGGATGGCGAAATCGTCGCCGCAGGCATCCAGCCCCCAGGCCAGCGCCGCCAGCGCCTCGCGTTCGATGTCGATCACCGCACGGCCCGAGACCGCGCTTTCGGTCGAGCGCGAAACGTCGAGCAGGATCGACACCGCCAGATCGCGCGCCACCGGGCGCGACTGCAACCAGATGCGCTCGCTGCCCTCGCCATTGGCGAGCCGGTCCAGATGGCCGCGCACGGCGGCCTCGACATCCAGCTGGTCGCCGTCCAGATGGCCGCGCGTCATCATCCGGCCCGGGCGCAGCGCCTCGAACTGGCGCTTGACCGCGCGGATGCGGCGAGCGGTGGCCGGGTCGTGGGTAAAGGCCTCGGCGCCGTCCCGGATCTCGGCCTCCGACGTCAGCACATTGACATGGTCGGGCAGATAGGCGCCGGTCCGCACGTCCCATTCGGGATAGAGTACCCGGCCCGACAGCCGCTCGCGGTCCACATCCTCGGGCGCCAGATCCAGATGCAGTTTCAGCCGTGTCGGTGGCGCCTTGGAAATCTGGCCCAGCCCGATCTCGTCCTGATCGTCGGCGGCCTTTTTCGCGTTGTCGGGGTCATCGTCATCGACGCGGCGGTTGAGGTTCAGGAACTCGGCCCAGCTGAGGATCGCTTCGAACTTGTGCAGGATGAAACTGTCATGGCGCGCGGCCATGTCGGATTTGCGGCGCCGGGCGCGGTGGGTCTTTTCGCCCGATTCCTCGGGCGGCCCCTCGGTATCGCGGCTTTCGGCCTCGTGATGCTCGGACAGGGCCACCGCGCGCAACTCGGGCCAGAGCGGCACTGGGCGAAACGGCTGATAACCGCGTGGGGCGGTGAGGGTCTCGTCCATCGCCTGAAACTGCGCAGCCCGCGCCGAAAGCGGTTGCGGGTCGCCCAGCATCTGGCGGATCAGCTCTTCGACTGCTGCCTCGGCAGGGGGCAGGTTCGGCAGGTCGCGCTGCTGCAACAGGCCCTTGCACAGTTCGGCGTAAAGCGGGCGCAGGCCGGGTGCATCGGCAAGCGTTGCCGCCACCATTGCCTGTGCCGCTGACAGCGCGCGCAGATCGGCGCGCAGCGGGTCGCCCTCGTCGACACGGGTGCCGGCATGGGCGGCGGCGGCGGCCAGCCAGACATACAGCGCCCCGTTGGCCGCGCGCATCGGAAACACCGCCAGCCGGTCGGGCAGGCGCAGCACCTCGCCGTCGAAACTGGCGCGCGGCAGTGCCTCGGCCTCGGTGCCCAGACGGCGGCGCCAGCTCAGCCGGTGGCGCGAGATCTCGGGCGAGACCGGGCGCAGCTCGACCCCGGCGCTGCCACCGAGGCCCCGGAAAAGAACGGCCAGCCGCCCCGCGACCTCTGACAGGTCGACCGCGGCTCCTTCGTGCACCAATGGTGCGTCGAGACGGCTGGCAAGGCTATGCCACAGTTTCCCGATTGTCTCCTCGGGTTCCCATGGCTCGAAGTCGATCTGAACCATCGCCGGCCTCACCCAAAGACGGCGGTGGTCAGATCGAGGAGCCCGCGTTTGATATCCTCGTCATCTGTGAGAGGTTCGACCATGGCGGCCAGGATGGCGCGTTCGGTCGGCATGCCTTGGGCGATCAGTGTCGCGGCATAGACCACGAGGCGGGTGGAGACCCCTTCCTCCAGATCCTGCCCCTTGAGCCCGCGCAGCTTGCCCGCCAACCGGATCAGCGGTTTGCACCGCTCCAGCGGCAGGCCACTTTCCTGCGACACCACACGCGCCTCCAACTCGGGCGCGGGAAAGTCGAATTCCAGCGACAGGAAGCGTTGCCGGGTCGAGGGTTTCAGGGTCTTGAGGATGTTCTGGTAACCGGGGTTGTAGGAGGCGACCAGCATGAAGCCGGGTGCCGCCTCTAACTCTTCGCCGGTCCGGTCGATCGGCAGGATGCGGCGATCGTCGGTCAGCGGGTGCAGCACAACGGTCACGTCCTTGCGCGCCTCGACCACCTCGTCGAGGTAACAGATCGCCCCCTCGCGCACCGCCCGGGTCAAGGGCCCATCGACCCAGACCGTCTCGCCACCCTTGAGCAGGTAACGCCCGATCAGATCGGCGGCGGCCAGATCGTCATGACAGGCCACGGTATAAAGCGGGCGGCCGAGTTTTGCCGCCATATGAGCCACAAACCGGGTCTTGCCGCAGCCCGTCGGCCCCTTCAGCAGAACCGGCAGATTGTTGTCATACGCGGCGGTGAAGATATCGCATTCATCGCCCTGGGCGAGGTAGAAGGGGGCGTCTGCCGCCCCCGTTCCCAAATGTTTCGATCCGTCCATCTGCATCACTCGGCCGGTGTTTCGGCGGCGCCGCGCTCAATGATCTCGCGCCGCGGTACCCACATGGCATAGATGAACAGCAATGCGCCGATCACCACCACCAGGCCCGAGCCGAAACGCATCCAGTAGAAGATCGCGACCTGGTCCTGCACGTCCATGAAATACTCGCCCATGACCCGTTGCAGGTGGGTCTGGATGGTACCGGCGAAGGTCAGCACAAAGGTCATGAAGACCATGCCGCTGCTCATCAGCCAGAAGGACGCCATGTTCAGCACCTGGTTATAGGGATCGCGATTGCGCAGGATCGGCATCGCATAGCTGAAGATCGCCAGGTTCAGCGCCACATAGGCCCCAAAGAACGCCAGGTGCCCGTGGGCGGCGGTGATCTGGGTGCCGTGGGTGTAATAGTTCACCCCGTGCAGCGTGTGCAGGAAACCCCAGACCCCGGCGCCAAAGAAGGCGAGCGTGGCACAGCCCAGCGACCACAGCAGAGCGGCCTTGTTGGGATGATCCCGGCGACCTTTCCACACCATGACAAAGGCGAATGCCATCATCGCGAAGAAGGGGATCACTTCGAGCGAGGAGAAGATCGAGCCGATCCACTGCCAATACCCCGGCGTCCCGATCCAGTAATAATGGTGACCGGTGCCCAGGATGCCAGAGAACAGCGCGGCGGCGACGATGACATACAGCCATTTCTCGACCACCTCACGGTCAACGCCGGTCAGTTTCAGCATCAGATAGGCCAGGATCGAGGCCATGATCAGCTCCCATACGCCTTCGACCCAGAGGTGCACGATGTACCACCAGTACTGCTTGTCCAGCGCCAGGTTCGACGGGTTGTAGAAGCTGAACAGGAACAGCAGTGCCAGACCCCAGAGGCCCAGAAGCAGGATGTTGGTGATCGCGGTCTTCTTGCCCTTCAGCACCGTCATCGAGACGTTGTAGAGAAAGATCAGCGCCGCCACGACGATGCCCGCCTTGACCCATTTGGGCTGTTCGATGAACTCGCGCCCCTCCTTGCCCAAAAGCCAGTGGCCCTCGAACAGGTTGAACACATAGGTCACCACCACGCCCAGCGTGCCCAGAACCAGGATCGCCAGCTGGATATAGGCCAGCTTGGTCGAGTGTATCTCGCGCTCGGCCTCCTCGGGGATCAGGAAATAGGCCGCCCCGAAGAAGCCGAGGATCAGCCAGACCACCAGCGAGTTGGTGTGCAACATCCGCACGATGTTGAACGGCAGAAGCTCGCTCAGCGTGTTGGGAGCCACATAGATCCAGCCGGCGAGCAGACCGCCCAGCACCTGGATCGCAAACAGGCCCATCGCTACGGCAAAGTAGACAAGGGCGATTTTCTGGGATTCGTATTTCATCTCTGTGCTCCCTTCTCAGCCGGCGTCGTTGGGCGGCCAGCCCTGGGTGTCGATCGTGTTCGTCCACAGCAGGAAATCGGACAGGTTCCGCATTTCGGTATCGCTGAGGTCAAAGCGCGGCATCTGGCGACGGCCTTCGATGCCGGTGGGTTGTGCCTCCATCCAGCCCTTGAGCATCTCAAAGGCGGCATCGGGATCGTCCTGCACGCCCCAGCGCGTCATCACGTTGCCCAGTTCGGGGGCGAAATAGGCGCCCTCGCCCAGGATCGAATGGCAGTTGATACAGGCGTGTTTCTCCCAGACATGCTTGCCGTCGGCGACACTGGCGGTCAGCGTTTCGGCATTGGTCGAGGTCGACCTGATATACAGGTGGGAATGGGCCGACAGGGCCAGAAAGATGAGGATGAAGAAGAGGGACCCGCCATAGAATATGTTGCGGGCCATGCTTTTGGTCATGACTTCGCGCATCGCGCTCTCCTTTGCGCCGCGTTTCTGATGGGGCGACAATGGCGGGCGGGGCAAAAGATGCCTTAACCAAAGTCAAGACAGGCGCCGAATGCCACTCCTTGGCCCTTGCGGGCCTCCTCGCGATGCCCGGCGAGGACGCCCGCAAGGGCGGAAGAGCCGACAGGATTTGCGCTGGACAGCGGGTGTGGCTGCGGGTCACTCTTGGTGCAAAACAGGCCGTTTACCATGCCCGCAAAAACCCTCGCCCCAATCCACGCGTTCGATTTCGACGCTGGTCATGCCACCCCCGTCACCGAGGACTGGCCCGCCGCCGCGCCCATCGCGGGCGCCGGGTTTCGCTGGCTACACCTCGATCTTTCCGACCCAGCCAGCGCCGACTGGCTGCACGCGCATATCCCGCCGGTGGCCGCCAGCGCCCTGACCCAGACCGAGACCCGACCCCGCTGTGATCCGCTCGCCGATGGTATCCTGCTCAACTTGCGGGGCGTCAACCTGAACCCGGGATCGGCGCGCGAGGACATGGTCTCGCTGCGGCTCTGGGTGACGCCCGCGCTTGTCGTCACCTCACGTATCCGTCGCATCCGCGCCACGGATGAGCTGCGCCAGCAATCCGACAGTGGGCGCGGGCCGGACAGTATCGCCCTGTTTCTGTCCGAACTGCTGCACGGACTGTCGCACAGGATCGAGTCCGTCTCGCTGGAGCTCGACGACCGCACCGACGGGATCGAGGAAGAAGCGCTGGAAGGCGCCGGTGACGTGCATGACCGACTCAGCGCCCTGCGACTGGAGGCAATCAAGCTGCGCCGCTACCTGCATCCGCAGCGCGAGGCGCTGGACGCGCTCTTGCGCAACGAGGCCGGGCTGTTCGATCCCGCCGGGCTGGTTCTGCTGCGCGAGGCTGTCGATCGCACGCGTCGCACCATCGAGGAACTGGATGCGACCCGCGACCGGCTGGCCGCAGTGCAGGATCAGATCGCCTCGGAACAGGTGCGCCTGCTGGGCCGCAACAGCTTCGTGCTGTCGGTGTTGGCCGCCGTATTCCTGCCGCTGGGGTTTCTCACCGGCCTGTTCGGGGTCAATATCGCCGGAATGCCGGGTACGGGTACGCCGCTGGCCTTCTGGCTGCTGGCTGGCGCCTCGGCGCTGCTGGGCCTGGCCATCGTGTTGCTGTTCCGACTGCTGAAATGGCTGTGAGACGCCGGAACTATCCGGCAGCGCCCGCGCGCGGACCGATCAGCGCCGGCCACATGGCGGCCAGGTAAGTGGCAAGTGCTGCCGTCCAGAGCAGCCCGGCCAGCAGCATTGCGGGGAGATAGAGCGCATCAAGCCCGCTGCCCGCCCAACGTGTGAGCGCCGCCGCAGCCATCAGCCCGTAACCCAGCACCATCGGCCCCGGCGCCACCAGCGGGCGGCCGGAATGACCAAGCGCTGCCCGGCTCATCACCGCCAGCGTCATGCCGCCGACACAGCCGATGCCCAGCAGATGCAATGCCGCCAGTTCGCTGCCCAGGCCCAGCCCGGCCAGCCCCCACAGGATCATGCCCGCCGCCAGCATCGCCAGCGCCAGGTGCAACGCCCACAGGATCGGCTGAGACAGGCACCACAATCCGCCCCAGCGCATGAGGCGAAACGCCTGCACTGCACCAAAGGCCAGCGCGACCGCGCCGGTCAACCCGTCTGGTGCACCGCCCAGGACCAGCCCCGGCAAGAGCAGGGCCAGCCCCAGCGCCAGCCGCTCGACCGGCGCCCGGCTGACCGGCCAGAGAGTTTCAGCCACGCCTGCGCGTTTCATAGCGTTGCGGGTAAAGGCCGGGGTGATCCGCCCGCCCAGCACCGAGATCAGCGCACACAGCACCGCCAGCCCGGCGCGCAGCCCGGTTTCGGCATCGCCATAGCCGGTGCCGATCCAGTCCAGATGCAGCCACAGGTCGGCGGCCCAGAGATAGGCCAGGAACAAAAGGAACATCAGGTTCTGCGGCTTGGGTCGTTTCAACAGCTGGGTCACGATCTTGAGCGACAGCACCGGCAGAAAGGCCAGATCCAGCAGCGCCACCCAGACCGGCGGCAGCGCGCCCGCGTACCAGACCGCCAGCCGCCCGGCCAGCCACAGCCCCGCCGCCAGCGCGATGAAGCCCTGGCGCGCACCCGGCGCGCCGGTCCAGCTGGGCACCGCGGTCAGAAAGAACCCGCCAAGCGCGGCGGTGGCATAGCCGAACACCATCTCATGGGCGTGCCACTGGCTGGGCACCTGCGCCAGCGCGGGCCCGTCGCCTGCAAGAAAAAGAACCCAGATCGCCCCGGCGAACAGGCCGTAAAGGCCCGCCGCGAGGAAAAATACCCGAAACCCTTCGGAAAAAAGTCGCGCCAGCGCGGTCATCTCTTGCCTCCTGCCCGCATGCGGTGCGCGCGCGGGATCCGTTCGCTCAGTTCCACCACGCTAGCGGCGACGACAATGCGTGACCTTAACGAAAGTCAAGGAGCGGCCCCGCGCGGGCTGCCAGAGTCGGACATGCCTCACCAGCCTTCGACGGAGACACCGTTATGAAACCAACCCCCGCCATTCGCAGAACCCTGCTTCTGACCAGCGCCGCCATGGCCCTGGGCCTGGCCGCACCCATGGTTGCCGCTCAGGACAGCCACGGGTCGGATGCCGGCGCCGCCTATCAGCCCAGCATGACCACCCTTGGTGCCCTGAACCTGGAAATCCCCGGACGCCGCGAAGGCGACCCGGTGATGACGCAGGAAGAGTACAACATCGGCAACAAGATCTATTTCGAACGCTGCGCCGGTTGCCACGGCGTGCTGCGCAAAGGTGCCACCGGCAAGCCGCTGACCACCGACATCACCCGTGACGTGGGCTATGAATACCTGCGCGATTTCATCACCTACGGCTCGCCCGCCGGGATGCCCAACTGGGGCACGTCGGGTGAGATGAGCGAAGAAGAAATCGACATCATGGCGCGCTACATCCTGCTCGATCCGGCCTCGCCGCCCGAATTCGGCATGGCCGAGATGCGCGAGACCTGGAAAGTTCTGGTCGCGCCCGAGGATCGCCCGACCGAGAAGATGAACGATATCGACATCGACAACCTGTTCTCGGTCACGCTGCGCGATTCCGGTCAGGTGGCGCTGATCGACGGTGCCAACTACAAGATCCACGCCGTGATCGACACCGGGTATGCGGTGCATATCAGCCGGATCTCGGCCTCGGGCCGCTATCTGTTCGTGATCGGGCGCGACGCGCTTGTGAACATGATCGACCTGTGGATGGAAACCCCCGCCACCGTGGCCCAGATCAAGGTCGGTTCCGAAGCGCGGTCGATCGAGACCTCGAAATTCAAAGGGTTCGAGGACAAATACGCGATCGCCGGTTCCTACTGGCCGCCGCAATACGTGATCATGGACGGTGACACGCTGGAGCCGCTCAAGATCAAGTCGACCCGCGGCATGGTCTATGACGACCAGAGCTATCACCCCGAACCGCGCGTGGCCTCGATCGTGGCCAGCCACTTCAACCCCGAGTTCATCGTCAACGTCAAAGAAACCGGCAAGATCCTGATGATCGACTATTCGGACATCAAGAACCTCAAGGTGACCGAGATCGAGGCCGAACGCTTCCTGCACGATGGCGGGTTCGACAGTTCCAAGCGTTACTTCCTGGTGGCCGCAAACGCCCGTGGCAAGGTCGCCGTGGTCGATACCAAGGACAGCACCCTGACCGCGCTGGTCGAAACCGGCGGTCAGACACCGCACCCGGGCCGGGGCGCGAACCTGATGCACCCGACCTATGGTCCGGTCTGGGCAACCTCGCACCTCGGCGACGAGACCGTGGCGCTGATCGGCACCGACCCCGAAGGGCACCCCGACAACGCCTGGAAGGTCGTGCAGACCCTCTATGCCCAGGGCGGCGGTTCGCTCTTCGTGAAATCGCACCCGACATCGGAGCATCTCTATGTCGATGCGCCGCTGAACCCGGATGCGGAAATCTCGGGCTCGGTCGCGGTCTTCAAACTGGGTGATCTGGCCCAGGAAGAGCCGGAATACACCGTTCTTCCGATCGTGGAATGGGCCGAGATCGGCGAGGGCCAGCCCCGCGTCGTGCAGGGTGAGTTCAACCAGGAAGGCAACGAGATCTGGTTCTCGGTCTGGAACGCCAAGGACCTGGAAAGCGCCATCGTCGTTGTCGACGACAAGACGCTGGAACTCAAGGCCGTGATCAAGGACCCGCGCCTGATCACTCCGACCGGCAAGTTCAACGTCTACAACACCCGGTCCGACGTCTACTGACGCCGGTCCGTCGGGCGGGCCCGGTTGCGTCCCGGGGCCCGCCCATCCCCTTCCCCTCTCGCCAGCCCCAACCTGACGGAGCACGCCATGACACTCACCGGACATGTCCACCTGATCGGCGCAGGACCAGGAGATCCCGAACTGCTTACCCTGCGCGCCCTGCGCCTGCTGCAAGAGGCCCAGGTGGTGGTCTATGACCGGCTGGTCGATCCCCGGATCGTGGCCATGGCACCCGATGGTGCCCGGATGATCCCGGTGGGCAAGTCGCCCAAATGCCATCCCGTGCCGCAGGACCGGATCAACCGCATTCTTCTGGACGAGGCCCGCGCGGGCCATGTGGTGGCCCGGCTCAAGGGTGGCGACCCGATGATCTTTGGCCGCGGCTCGGAAGAGGCGGCCTTTCTCATGGCCCACGGGGTGCGGGTCGATTACGCCCCCGGCATCACTGCCGCGCAGGGCGCCTCGAGCGCGACCGGCGTACCGCTGACCCATCGCGGGTTGGCAACAGGCGTGCAATATGTCACCGGCCACCGGCAGGCGGACCGGGTGCTGGACCTCGACTGGAAACGCCTGGCCGATCCCGACACCACGCTGGTGGTCTATATGGGCGTGGCCAATATCGGGCAGATCGCCATCGGCCTGATGACCGAGAACCTGCCCGCCACGACCCCGGTTCTGGCAATCAGCCGCGCCACCACGCCGGATGAACGCCGCCTGCTGTCGCGGCTCGACCGGATCGCGGCGGATGCCCGGGCCGAGGCGCTTGAGGCGCCGACCCTCTTTATCATCGGCAAGGTGGTCTCGCTTTATGCCGAGCAGCCGGTCACCGAGTTGCTGGAACAGGCGGTGGCCCATGGCTGACAGTTCTTTCTTTCCCCGCTTTCAGAGCGGCACCGCAGTTGGAACAGGCAAGGCGTTGCTGACCGTTGCCGCGTTTCTGGCCACCACCGCCTTTGCCGCCGAAACCCTCGACCCCGACGCGCTCAGGCGGCTGGTGCAGCAGGATTGCGGCTCGTGTCACGGGCTGACGCTCAAGGGCGGGCTTGGCCCCGATATCCGGCCCGAGGCGCTTGGCCATTTCGACCGCGAGGTGCTGACCGGCGTCATCCTCGACGGCATCCCCGACACCGCCATGCCGCCCTGGCGCCCGCTGCTGACCGAGGAAGAGGCCGAATGGATCGCCCGATACCTGCAAGACCCGGAGGCCCGATGAAACCGCTTGTCCTGACTCTTGTCGCCGCGCTGCTGGCGGGCACCGCCAACGCCCAGACCGTCGCCACCGGCGATCTGGGGCTGGTGATCGAACGGGCCAACGGCTCGGTCCTGCTGGTCGATCAGTCCGAGCGCGCCGCGCTGGCCCGGATCGAGGGGTTGGGCGATCTCTCGCATGCCTCGCTGGTCTATTCTCCGGATGAACGCTTTGCCTATGTGTTTGGTCGCGACGGCGGTCTGACCAAACTCGATATCACCACCCGCCAGATCGTGAACCGTGTGCTGCAATCTGGCAATGCTATCGGCGGCGCCATATCCGACGATGGGCGGCTGGTGGCGGTGTCCAACTATGACCCCGGCGGGGTGCGCGTCTTTGACGCCGACACGCTGGAGATGGTTGCCGACATCCCCACCGGCGGCAAGACCATCGGCCTGGTCGATGCGCCGGGCCGCCGGTTTGTCTTTACCGTCTGGGATACGGGAGAGACATGGATCGCCGATTTCACGACGCCCGAGCCGATGCTGACCACCATTCCCGGCATGGGCAAGAATCCCTATGACGCGCTGATCACCGGCAATGGCCGCACCTATATCACCGGCCTCTTTGGCGAGGACGGGCTGACCGCGCTTGACCTGTGGGACGAGACGCCCCAACCGATCCGCGTGCTGCCCGACTATGGCCGGGGCCAGCAGGAAATGCCGGTCTACAAGATGCCGCATCTCGAAGGCTGGGCGCTGACGGGCCGCGAATTCGTGCTGCCCGCCGTGGGGCATGCGCAGGTCCTGTGGGTCGATGCTGACACATTGACCGAGACCGGGCGCACCGCCACCCATGGCCAGCCGGTATTCGCCATGGCGCGGCCCGACGGGCGTCAGGTCTGGGTCAACTTTGCCCATCCGCTGAACGACACAATTCAGGTGATCGACACGGTCAGCAAAGAGGTGATCCACCAGTTCAAACCCGGCCCCGCCGTGCTGCATATGGAATTCACGCCGCGCGGGCACGAGGTCTGGATCAGCGTCCGCGACGCGGGCAAGGTGATGGTCTACGACACCCGCACCTTTGAGAAACTGCGCGAGATCGAGGCCGACAGCCCCTCGGGCATCTTCTTTACCGCGCGGGCCCACCGGACGGGGTTGTAACCATCATGTGCCAGATCACCGACCCCATCGACCGTGCCCTGCTGGATGACTGGCAGCGCGAATTTCCCATCACCGACCGCCCGTTCCTGGGACTGGCCGAACAGCTGGGCATCTCGGAGCACGAAGTGATCACGCGCCTTACCCGGATGCAGGCGGCGGGGCGGATCACGCGGGTGGGAGCCACCATCGCGCCCGGCAGCGCCTCTGCCAGCACCCTCGCCGCGGTTGCCGCCCCCGAGGACCGGATCGAAGAGATCGCCGGGATGATCGGCGCCGAGCCGGGGGTGAACCACAATTACCAGCGCGAGGATGACTGGAACCTCTGGTTCGTCGCCACCGGCCCCGATCGGGCGCATGTGGACGCGACGCTGGCGCGGATCGGAGCGGCCAGCGGGCTGCGGGTACTCGATCTGCCCTTGCTGCGGCCCTTCAACGTCGATCTGGGCTTTCGGATGGGTGCCAGAACGCCGCGCGTGCCGACCCGGCGGGCGGTCGATGCCAGCGTGCTGCGTCCCGGCGATACCGACCTGTTGCAGGCGCTGACCCAGGGCTTGCCGCTTGTACCCGCGCCCTATGCCGAGCTGGCGACCCGGCTGGGCCTGAACGCGGGTGAGGCAATGGCGCGCATCGCGCTGTTGCAACAGGCCGGGGTGATCTCGCGTCTGGGGGTCATCGTGCGGCATCGGGCGCTGGGATGGTCGTCGAACGCGATGGTGGTCTGGAACCTGCCGCCCGAACGGATCGACAGCGCCGGGCCGGCGCTGGCCGCGCATCCCGGTGTCACCCTCTGTTACGAGCGCCGCCCGGTGCCGGGTGTCTGGCCCTACCGGCTCTATTCCATGATCCACGCCCGCTCGCGCCGCGAGGCGCTGGCGGTGTTGAACAGCGCCACCGCCCTGCCCGAACTGGCCGGTGCCCCGCACAAGGTGCTGTTCTCGACCCGTTGTTTCAAACAGACCGGGGCGCTGATCAAACCCCGAGAGGAGGCCGCATGAGCCCCGACGCAACCGACCGCCGTATCCTCAACCGCATGCAGGAGGATCTGCCGCTGACGGCGCATCCCTATGCCGCCGTAGCCGCCGAACTGGGTCTCACCGAAGATGACCTGCTGGCGCGGCTGACCCGGATGAAAGCGGCGCGGTTGATCACCCGGTTCGGCCCCTTCTTCGACGCCGCCGCCATGGGCGGGGCCTTTTGCCTGTGTGCGATGGCGGTGCCCGAGGCGGAATTCGAAACCGTCCTGACCAAAGTCAATGCCCACCCAGAGGTGGCGCATAATTATGAACGCACGCACCGGCTGAACATGTGGTTCGTGCTGGCCACCGAAACCCCCCAGGGGATCGCGGCCACCGCCGATGCGATTGAGACGGAAACCGGGATCGCGGTCCTGCGCTTTCCGAAATTGCAGGAATTCTTCATCGGCTTCCGGGTGGCGGCATGATCGACGAGACAGACAGACGGATCATCGCGGCCATGCAAGAGGGGCTGCCGCTGGTGCCTGCACCCTTTGCCCGCGTCGCCGCCGACCTGGCCCTGCCCGAGCCCGAGCTGATGGAGCGTATCGCCGCCCTGAAGGCGCGCGGCGTGATCCGCCGCATCGCCGCCGCGCCCAACCACTACAAGCTGGGGATGACCTCCAATGGCATGACCGTCTGGGACGTGGATGACGCCCGCATTGCCGATCTGGGCGCGCGCGTGGGCGCGCTGGCCTTTGTGACCCATTGCTATGAACGCCCCCGCGCCCGGCCCGACTGGCCCTATAACCTGTTTGCCATGGTGCATGGCGCCGACCGGGACGAGGTCGAGGCCAAGCGCGGCGAAATCGCCACCCTGCTGGGCACCGCCTGCCGGGGGCATGACATCCTCTATTCCACCCGCATCCTGAAAAAGACCGGGCTGCGTCTGAAGGAAAGGACCTGACATGTTCCGGCTCACCGAATACATGCACCAGTTGATCGCACCGACCCCGGTGCGCCAGCGCCGCCCCGGCCCGGTGAAACCGGTGGTGATCTGGAACCTGACCCGGCGCTGCAACCTGAAATGCCGCCACTGCTATACCGTTTCGGCGGATGTGAACTTTCCCGGCGAGCTGACCCACGAACAGGCGATGGACACGTTGGAGGATCTGGGCCGGTTCAAGGTGCCCGCGATCATCCTGTCGGGGGGCGAGCCGCTGGACCGGTTCGATTTCTTCGACATCGCCATGCGCGCGCGCCAATTGGTGCCGATGCTGGCGCTGTCGACCAACGGAACCAAGATACAAGGCGAGACCGCCGACCGCATCGCCGATGTGGGCTTCAGCTATGTGGGCATCTCGCTGGACGGGATCGGCGCCACCAATGACTGGTTCCGCGGCGTCGAGGGCGCCTTTGCCGACGCCCTGCGCGGGGTGCGCGCATGCAAGGCGCGCGGCATCAAGGTTGGCCTGCGCTTCTGCCTGACCGAAGGCACCCAGCACCATCTGCCCGACCTGCTTCAGCTCTGCGATGACGAGGGCGTGGACAAGTTCTATCTCAGCCACCTTGTCTATGCCGGGCGTGGCGACAAGAACCGGGGCGAGGATGCCGCCCATCTGCGCACCCGCCACGCCATGGACCTGCTGCTGGACCGCGCCTGGGTGGCCGCGGCCGAGGACATGCCTTTGGATATTGTGACCGGCAACAACGACGCCGACGCGGGTTACTTCCTGGATTGGGTGCGGCGCAATTTCGACGCCGGGAAGGTGGCGCATATCCGCGCTCACCTCGCCGCCTGGGGTGGCAATTCCAGCGGGCTGGGTGTGGCCAATATCGACAATCTGGGCCGGGTTCATCCGGATACCTATTGGTCCGATTACACCGTGGGCAACGTTAAGACGGCGCCGTTTTCCCAGCTCTGGACCGGAGACGACCCGATGCTGGCGCTGCTGCGCACGCGACCCCGCCCGCTCAAGGGCTGTTGCGGTGCCTGCACGCTCAAGGATGTCTGCGGCGGCAATACCCGCATCCGCGCCCTGCAATTGACCGGCGATCCCTGGGCCGAGGACCCGGCCTGTTACCTGTCGGATGCCGAGATCGGCGTGACGGGTTCGGACCGCCTGACCGTTACCCCGTTCCGAGGAAAGAGACATGACCCGGCGCATCAGTTCTTTTGACACCCGCCCGCGTGGGGTCGCATCCGCTGTGCCTGCCGCAAGCGGAGGAGCCTTCGGCGGGAGTATTTGGAGCAAAGTGAAATACGGGGTCTGTGCCCTGATGCTGGCGGGACCGGTAGCGGCAGGGCCAGCCGAGGACTATGCCGAGTATTGCGCCAGCTGCCATGGCGCGGCACGGCTGGGCGGGTTGGGACCGGCGCTGATCCCCGAGACGCTGGGCCGGATGCGCGGGCCGAAAGTGGCGGCCGTGATCCGCGAGGGCCGCACCGCGACCCAGATGCCGGGGTTCACGGACATATTGGACGAAGCGGCCATCGCCGCGCTGGCGGAGTATGTGAAGGAACCGCTGGCCGAGATCCCCGCCTGGGGCGAGGGTGAGATCACGGCGAGCCGGGTGCTGGATGGCGACTATGTGGCCGCCGCCGCGCCGGTCTGGGATGCCGATCCGATGAACATCACCCTGGTGGTAGAAACCGGCGATCACCATGTCAGCGTGCTGGATGGCGACACGTTCGAGGTGCTCGACCGCTTCGAGACGCCGTTTGCCGTGCATGGCGGCCCCAAGTTCAGCCCCGACGGGCGCTATGTCTTCATCATGTCGCGCGACGGCTGGGTGCAGAAATACGACCTCTGGTCGTTGCAACAGGTGGGCCGGGTGCGCGCGGGGCTCAACAGCCGCAACATCGCCATGAGCCATGACGGCAAATGGCTGGCCGTTGCCAATTACCTGCCGATGTCGCTGACCCTGCTGAGTACCGAGGATCTGTCGGTGGCGAGGGTCATGAAGGTGACCGCCAAGGATGGCACGCCCAGCCGGGTCTCGGCCGTCTATCAGGCGCCGCAACGCCAGAGCTTTATCCTCGCGCTGAAGGACGCGCCCGAGATCTGGGAGGTGGCGACCGACCCCGATGCCGAGCCGGTCTACGAGGGGTTCATCCATTCTCGCGAAAAGGGCATGGTCGAGGCGATCGCCTCGTCCGAAGGGCTGTTCGCCCGGCGCCGGATCGAGATATCCGAGCCGCTCGACGATTTCTTCTTCTCCGACGATTACCGCAACCTGATCGGCGCCGCGCGCGATGGGGTGCGCGGGGTGGTGGTGAACCTGAACGTCGGGCGCGAGATTGCCGAACTGCCGCTGGAGGGCATGCCGCATCTGGGCTCGGGCATCAGCTGGGCACGCGACGGGCGCCGGGTGATGGCCACGCCGCACCTGAAAGAGGGCAAACTGAGCGTCATCGACACCGAAAACTGGACCCGCATCGCCACCATCGCCACCGAAGGGCCGGGATTTTTCCTGCGCAGCCACGAGAATACCCCCTATTTCTGGGCCGATGTGTTCTTTGGCCCCAACAAGGACGCGATGCATGTGATCGACAAGCAGAGCCTCGAGATCGTGCGCACTCTGCGCCCGGCACCGGGAAAAACGGTGGCGCATGTGGAGTTCACCCGTGATGGCAAACATGCGCTGGTCTCGATCTGGGAAGAGGATGGTGCGGTCATTGTCTATGATGCCGCGACGCTGGAAGAAGTGCACCGCCTGCCGATGAAGAAACCCTCGGGGAAATACAATGTCTGGAACAAGATCACCTTCTCCGAAGGCACCAGCCACTGAGCCGGGCATCGAGGGCCGCTGGCCGGTCTGGAAACTGGCGCTGCTGCTGTGGCCGGCGGTGACGGCGACGGTGGCGATCAATCTCTTCATGGCAGCGCTGATGCTGCGCGTGCTGGGCGGAACACCGTTGGGGCCGGTGGCGGCGTTCCTCTGGTCGCTACCGCTGGGCATCCCGGCCAGCTGGCTGGCCGGACGCTGGCTGCGGCGCCTGCTGGATGAGGCCGAGAGTTGACCCCTCAAATGCGGTGGTAACGGAAATCGCAGATTTCCGAACCGGAAAATTGCAAATTTTCCGGGCCGTTTTCCGTGGCGGAAAACGGCCCCTTCGTCGCGCGCGCTTCGCCTGATCCAGATGCGGAACATGGCAGAGATTGCGTCCAGCGCCGAAATCTGGGAACTCTGTCCCGCGGACCGGACCGCCGAGCAGACCGAAAGAAAGGCCAGCCATGCGCATAGACCCCTTTGGCGTCGAAATCTGGATGAACGAGTTCGAGAACCACTGCGCCTATAATCTGGCCGAAACCTGCGTGGCCTCGCTCGACATCGGTGAGTTGCTGGAACTGGCCGGGCGCAATGACGACGTGATGGGCGACCTGCGCGCGATGAAGATGACCTATGGCGCCATCGAAGGCTCCGACCGGCTGCGCGACGCGATCTCGACCCTCTACCAGCATCAGCAGCGCCACAATATCGTGGTGACCCATGGCGCCATCGGTGCCAATGCGCTGGTGCATGAAACCCTCGTCGAACCGGGCGATCACGTGATCGCCATCCGCCCCACATACCAGCAGCATTACTCCATCCCCGAAAGCTATGGCGCCACGGTCGATATCCTGCATCTGCGGCCCGAGAACGGCTTTCTGCCGGACATGGCGGAACTGGCCTCGCTGATCCGGCCCGAAACCCGGCTGATCGCCTTTGCCAATCCCAACAATCCCACCGGCGCTTTGATGGAACATGACCTGTTGCAAGAGGTCATCGCGCTGGCCCGCCCGCACGGTAGCTGGATCTTGTGTGACGAGGTCTATCGTGGGACCAATCATCAGGGCGACGGTTTTGCCCCTGCCATCGCCGATCTCTACGAACGCGGTATCAGTGTTGGCGGCATGTCCAAGACCTTTTCTCTGGCCGGTCTGCGGCTGGGCTGGATCGCCGCCAATCCCGACCTGATCGCGGCGGTGTCGATCCATCGCGATTACAACACGATCAGCGTCGGCATGCTGGACGATTACTTTGCTGCCATGGCGCTCGAGTCCAAGGATCGCATCCTTGAACGCAGCCACCGCATCACCCGTGGCAATATCGAGATCCTGGCCGATTGGGTCGCGGGTGAACCCGATATCTCTTGGGTCCGCCCGCGCGCCGGCACCACCGCGCTGTTGAAGTACGATTTCGACATGCCCTCGCGCGACTTCTGTGTCCGCCTGCTGGAGGAGACCGGGGTGATGTTCACACCCGGTTCCGCTCTGCATATCGAGGGCTGGCTGCGCATCGGCTATGCAAACGACCCGCAAATCCTGACCGACGGGTTGTCGCGGGTCAGCGCTTTCCTTGCCCGCCTGCGGGCCGAGCGGGAAGCCGCGCCCGCGCAATTCTGACCGAGGACACCGCCAGTATCGTTATCCCGAAACGGGGGTGACACCCGCGGTGACAGGGTTGCGCGAAAAATTTCATTCCGCCGCTGATCCAGTTTGGGGCTTTACCCGTATCCCCTCCATGGTGACACTGGACGTGAAAAAAGAAACCGGCACGGGCTCTCTGAAAAGGGCGATCCCGAGAGGCAAGGCAGTATTGTCCGACGACACCAGTTATTCACAGTTGACCGTCTGGCTGCTTGCGGTCCGCGACCAGCGGGACCGGGCCGCGTTCGGCGACCTGTTCGACCATCTTGCCCCCCGGCTCAAGGGATTTGTCATGCGCTCCGGCGCCAACTCTGCCCTGGCCGAGGAAATCGTGCAGGATGTAATGCTCACAATATGGAGGAAGGCGGCGCAATTCGACCCGCGCAAGGCCCAGGCCTCGGCCTGGATCTATCAGATTGCCCGAAACCGCCATATCGACATCGTCAGGAAAGAGCAGCGTCCGATCCCGGACGAGCTGGGCGAAGCGCCCGAACCCGAGGATGATGCAAGCCAGATCCTGGCGCTCGAACAGGAAACCGAAAAGCTGAAGCAGGCGATCGCACAGCTTCACCCGGATCAGAAAGAAATGATCGAAAAGGCCTACATCGGCGAGCTGACTCATCAGCAGATCAGTACGCAGACCGGGCTTCCCCTTGGGACAGTCAAATCCCGTATTCGACTTGGACTGGGGCAGCTTCGGAAAGAATTGAAAGGATTGCGCTGAATGCCTGCAATCACCCACCATATCCCCGACGCGATGATCGCCGCCTATGCGGCGGGCAACCTGTCGCATGCGTTTTCCATGGTCGTGGCCAGCCACCTGTCGTTTTGCCGCGAATGCCAAGCGGCTCTGGGCGCGCATCAAAGCGCGGGCGGGGCGTTGCTGGAACAGTCCGAACGGGCCAGCATTTCCGGCGACCTCAAGGCAAATGTCTTGGCCCTGCTGGATGAGCCGGTCACACCTGAACCGGTCTATGATGCCACCGGGATCTACCCCGGTCCCGTGATGCAGGCCCTCAAAGGCGGAGCACCCCGGTGGAAAACGCTTGGCATGGGTGTCAGGCAAAGCATCCTGTTCGAGGGCGATGGCGGATCGGCGCGGCTGCTATATATTCCGGCCGGACAGGCGGTGCCGGATCACAGCCACAACGGGCTGGAGCTGACGCTTGTTCTGCAGGGCAGTTTCAGCGACGAAGCCGGACGTTTTGCCGTGGGCGACGTCGAGATCGGCGACGAGGATCTGGAGCACACGCCCGTCGCGGATGCCGGAGATCCGTGCATCTGCCTTGCCGCAACGGATGCGCCCTTGCGTTTCAACGCCTTCATGCCGCGACTGTTGCAACCGCTGTTCAGAATCTAGGACCGGATGGGGGCGGATACCCACCCGCATCCCTCTCATCCACCGCGATAGACCAGCCAATCGGGCAGCACGTCCAATAGCTTGATCGCCCAAGAGAAGGGGCGCGGGAAATCGGTTCGAAACCTGCGGCTTCGCATCGCGTTCACAACATGCTCGGCCGCGCGGTCGGGGGACATGATCTGCGGCATCGCAAAATCGTTCTTGCCGGTGAGCCGGGTCTTGATGAAGCCCGGATTGATCAGGCGCACCGTTACGCCGCTGCCGCGCAGATCGTGCCGCATCGTCTCGGCCAGGCTGATCAACGCGGCCTTGCTGGCGCCATAGCCGATGGCCGCGGGCAAGCCCCGGTATCCGGCCAGGGATCCGATCAGCGTAATATCGCCCTGCCCTGCCCGGACGAAACCGGGTAGGACCTGTCCCAGTAGCCGCAACGCACCGCCAAAATTCACGTCGTTCATCGTCAGCGCGGACTCTGTATCCCAGTCCTGGCTGCGCATCGGCTCATAGGTACCGGCATTGTAGATCACTGCATCGACCCGACCCGCCGCATCTGCGGCCTGGATGACCGAGCGCAGGTCGGTGACATCCATAGGCACGACGCGCGCTTGCCTCAACTCTGCCGCCAGCGTTCCAAGCGCGTCGGCCGAGCGCGCGGAAAGAATGATCCGCGCACCCTGACGATCCAGCTTGCGGGCGATTTCGCGGCCCAGTCCGTGGCTTGCCCCGACCAGCCAGATCGTCTTGCCGTCAAAACCGTTCATGCTTTGCGGCCCCTGAAGGTGGAACTGTCCGAGATCAGCGGCTTGGGCGGGGGCGGCGTTCTGAGGAACGGCGCCCGTTTGACCCAGAGCTTGAGCGCCTGCCAATGGATCAGAGCGACCACGCGCATGGCACCAAGCGGTCGGCGCAGGGCAGCCCCGGCCAGCGAGACAGTCGTCGCGGGACGGCGCAATCCGTTCAGTGTCGCCAGCACGCCCTGATCGCCGTTCTGATAGGCGATACGGATATTCACGGCGCTGTCGGTCAGTTCGAAGTTAAAGCGATACGCTCCGGCGACCTGTTGAAACGGCGATACATGCATCAGCTTTTCGGCCTCGATGACCTCTTCGCGACGGATCGGCCGGAAATCGGGATGGGCGGCAAAATAGCAGTGACGATGGCCAAAGGTATTGTTCACCTCGGCGATGAAAGCGCGCGGGGTGCCGTCGATGACCGCGATCCAGAAACTGACCGGATTGAAATGGAACCACAGAAAGCTGGGTTGCGTCAGCAGGAACAGCCGGGCGTGCTCGATCGGAAAGCCGCGCTGGCGCAGCTGATCGCGGAACCACGCGACCCCCTGCCCGTTGCCACGCGGACCGCCGTGATGCCTGTCATGGATCGAGAACAGGTTGAACCGGTTGCGCGACAACAGCGGCGGCGCGCCTGTACCCAAATCGGTCAGGATATAGTCGACCCCGTAGCGGAAGGCGTTCTTCAGGTTCCCCTGCCGGGCGTGATAGGTCTGAGCTGCAACATGTTCGATCATAACTTGATTACGCGGTCAGGCCGGTTGCGGATCACCCAATCGCGACCTTGTTTGAAAAATGGTGATCCGTTTCTCCAGCGCCATCGTAACACCTTCAAACAACACGAAGGAATGTTGCCCATGCTGGACCAGACCCAAGGTCCCCGCCGCAAGATTGCAATTATCGGAGGCGGCATTTCCGGTCTCTCCGCCGCCTATTATCTTTCTGTTACCCATGATGTCACTCTCTATGAGGCGGCGCCGCGTCTGGGGGGGCATGCCCGGACGGTCATGGCCGGCAGGAACGGTGATCAGCCCGTCGATACCGGCTTTATCGTTTTCAACTATGCAACATATCCTTATCTGACCCGGCTGTTCCGCGAACTGGACGTACCGGTGATCAAGAGCGAGATGAGCTTTTGTGCCAGCATCGACGACGGTCGGCTGGAATATGGTCTGAACAATCTGCGCACGATGACCGCGCAGAAACGCAATCTGTTCCGGCCGCAATTTCACAAGATGATCGCCGATATCATACGCTTCGGCAAACGGGCCGAGGCCGCCGCCACCGATGACGAGAAAACCATCGGTGAACTGGTCGACGAACTAGGTCTGGGCCGCGCGTTCCGTGATCATTATCTGATGCCGATGTGCGGCGCGATCTGGTCGACCCCGGTCGGCGATGTAGACGCGTTCCCGGCCAAATCTCTGGTCCAGTTCTTTCGCAATCACGCGCTGCTGGCCGGAACCGGCCAGCACCAGTGGTGGACCGTCAAGGGCGGCAGCATCGAATATGTGCGCCGGCTCGAAGCGGCGCTCCGGTCGCGGGGCTGCGAGATCCAAACGGACGCACCCATTCTCCGGGTCCTGCGTCAGGCAGGCGGTGTGCAGGTCGTGGCCCAGGGCCAGGCGGTGCGCGGGTTCGACGATGTGATCCTTGCCTGCCACTCCGATCAGGCGCTTGCCATTCTGGGCAGCGATGCCACCCCGGCTGAGGCCGCCGCGCTTGGCGCCATCCGCTATCAACCCAACACCGCGGTCTTGCATTGCGACGAGGGGCAGATGCCACGGCGCCGCAAATGTTGGTCCAGTTGGGCCTATCGCAGCCAGGATGGCGGTGTCGGGGTCACCTACTGGATGAACCGCCTTCAGGGCATCCCGGAAACCGACCCATTGTTCGTGACACTGAACCCTTCGCGCCCCATTCCCGACGACAAGGTCTATGACCGGGTGGAGTTTGCGCATCCTGTCTTTGACAAGGCCGCCTTGCGGGCACAGCGGCAGATCCGTGCGATGCAGGGTCAGAACAACACCTGGTTCGCCGGCGCCTATAACCGGCACGGGTTCCACGAGGACGGCATCGCCAGCGCGATGCGGATCGTCCGGATGATGAACTCGCTCACCCTCTACCCAGCCAAAGGAACAGATCATGGCACTCACGGACAAGGCGCTGAAATCGGAATTCCTGTCGGTCTGCGCGCGTCTGCGTGAGGGCCGGCTGACGCTGCGCACCCCCGACGGGGCGCGGTACGAGTTCGGCAGCACCGGACCCGAGGCAGAGATGCGGATCAATGACTGGGCCGCCGTCTCCGCCATGGCGGCGCATGGTCAGGTCGGTCTGGGCGAAGCATATGTGCAGGGTCTGTGGGACACGCCCTCGGTCGAGGGGTTGATGCAGCTTGCCATGCGCAATCGCGACCATCTTGGCAGCTATGATCAGGCTAGCCCGTTGAACCGTGCCAAGTTCCGCATGGTCGATACCATGCTGCGCGCCAATTCAAGGCGCGGCGCGCGCAGGAACATCCGCGCCCATTACGACGTGGGCAACGAGTTCTATCAGCTCTGGCTGGATGACGGCATGACCTATTCCTCGGGCCTGTTCGGGCCGGATGGGGACGATCTGGCACAGGCCCAGACCCGCAAGAACGCTCGTATCCTGTCACGGTTGGGCGCGGGTGAACGGGTTCTGGAAATCGGCTGCGGCTGGGGTGGCTTTGCCGAACAGGCCAGCAGCGAGGGCCGCGACGTGACCGGCGTGACCATCTCGCGCAACCAGCACAGCTATGCCGAAAGCCGTCTGGACGGGCGGGCCGACATCCAGCTGCAAGACTATCGCGACATCCAGGGCCGGTACGACAACATCGTGTCGATCGAGATGATCGAAGCGGTGGGCGAGCGGTATTGGCCAAGCTATTTTGCCAAGCTCAAGGCCAATCTGGCCGAGGGTGGTCGGGTGCTGTTGCAGGCGATCACGGTGCGCGACGATTTCTTTCAGACCTATCGCGCCTCGTCGGATTACATCCGGCAATACGTGTTTCCGGGCGGCATGCTGTTGTCCGATCAAGTGATTGCACGGCAGGCGGAACTGGCGGGCTTGCAGGTCAGGGACAGCTTTGGCTTTGGCCAGGATTACGGCAAGACCTGTCGCATCTGGGCCCGCCGCCTCTCCGATCAGAAGCGCCGGATAATGGAGCTGGGCCACGGCGAGGCCTTCTTTCGGAACTGGCAGTATTACCTTGAAATCTGCGCTGCCTCCTTTGCGATCGGCCATACCAATGTGGTGCAGGTGGAGCTGGCCCATGCCTAGGTTGTTCGCCCTTCTCTGCCTGCTTGTCCTGCCCGTCGCCGCACCCGCCAGCCAGGTGCAATCGCTGTTGCCGGGGGCCGAGCAGCGCGGCGCCGCCATGTTCCGCCTGCTGGGTCTGCCGATCTATCAGGCGCGTCTGTTCACGCCCAACGCGGCGCCGCTGGACTGGTCGCAGGATTTCGGGATCGAGCTGACATATCAGCGCCGGATCAGCCAATCCGATCTGGTCGACGCAACCCTGCGCGAAATGGAGCGGATGGGGAACCCGCCGCCACCTGCCGCCAAGTTCGCGACCTGTTTTCAGGAAGTCCAACCCGGTGACAGCTATCTTGCCATCAGCCGGGGACCGGATCGGCTGGAGTTCCGTCTGAACGGACGCAAGACCTGTGACCTGCGCCACAAGGGGATCAAACGCGATTTCATGTCGATCTTCCTGGGCCCCGACAGCCGCTCGGCCCGCTTCACGCAGGCGCTCTTGGGTCAGTGATGACCTATCCCCGTGTCAGCCTCTATGCGATGATGCTCGCATCGGCGGGGATCCCGCTCTATATCCATCTGCCGCAATTCGCGGCGGTGGAGCTGGGGATCGGTCTGGGCACGGTTGGCGCCATCCTGCTTGCCATCCGGCTCGTCGATCTTGTTCAGGATCCGGCGATCGGCTGGCTGGTCGATCGCTGGCCATCGGCACAGATGCCCTTTGCCATGCTGGCCGCCGGTGGGTTGGCGTTTGGCTTTCCGCTGCTGTTCTCCCTGACCGCCGGGCCCGGTGTCATCGTCAAGCTGGTCGCCATTCTGATCGGGCTGTTCACCGCCTACAGTCTTGGCATGATCCTGCTCTATGGCCGCAGCGCGACGCTCGCCAGAACCCGCGAGCCGGGTGAATTGCTGACCCTTGCGGCCTTTCGCGAAGGCGGCATGCTGGCGGGCGTGATCTTTGCGGCCATTGCACCCGCAGCACTTGCGGGCCTCGGGTCGTCGGGCAATGCCTATCCGGCCTTTGGTCTTGCGCTTGGCGGGTTTGCGCTGCTGACCGCGCTGCTGACCCGCCCGATCTGGGCGCTGCCCGTGCTGGCGGGCCGGCCCCTGTCGCTCCCGTCGCTGGCGGATGCGGGAGCGCTCCGCCTGCTGGCGCTGGCGGTCCTCAACAGCCTGCCGGTGGCGCTGACTTCGACACTGTTCCTGTTCTTTGTCGAGGACCGGTTGCAACTGGCCGGATACGCGGGCGGACTGCTGGTGCTGTTCTTTCTGTTCGCCGGCCTCAGCGTGCCGTTCTGGACCCGCCTCAGCCAGCGTGTCGGACCCCGGCAAACTCTGCTGATCGCGATGCCGCTGGCCATTGCCAGTTTCGCCGGAGCGGCCTTTCTGGGGCCTGGCGATCTGCTGGCCTTTGTCCTGATCTGCGCCATTTCGGGCGCGACCCTTGGCGCCGACATGGTGCTGTTGCCGGCCATGTTCAGCATCGCGCTGACCCGGGCGGGCCTGAATGCCTCGACTGCCTTTGGCATCTGGTCCTTTGCCGGAAAGCTGGCCCTGGCGCTGGCCGCCTTCCTTGCCCTGCCTCTGCTGGAGCAGCAGGGATTCCAACCGGGCGCTGACAACGATCCCCGCGCCCTGGGCGCTCTGACCCTGACCTATGCCATCTTCCCCTGCGTGCTGAAATCCGCGGCGTTTGCATTCGCATTGACGCTGCCACAAGAGAGACTTGTCCGATGAAACTCCTTACAGTTGCCCTGCTGGTGATCGTCGCCGCGATGGTCGTAAAGACCTATCTGCTCAGCTTTCGGTTCCAGTCACCGCAGGACTATGCCGATACCGGACCGCAATTCGTGCTGAACAAGCATCTTTCCGGTGAAATCCTGTCCGAAGGGATCATTTTCGGACCCAACGGCAAGATGGCCAACAGCTTCGTTGCAAAGATGGTTGGCGAGTGGGACGGAGACACCGGCACCCTGTCCGAGGAATTTACCTATTCCAACGGGACGACCCAGAGCCGGAAATGGTACCTGACCCTTGGTCCCGACAACACCTTCACCGCGACCGCAGACGATCTGGTGGGAGAGGCCCAGGGCACGATTTCGGGTTCGACGGTCCAGCTCCACTATCAGATCGTCCTGCCCGAAAGTGCAGGGGGCCATGTGCTCAAGGCGACCGACTGGATGTATCTCACCGCTGATGGCGCGATCATGAACAAGTCCGAGATGCGCAAGTTCGGCCTGAAGGTTGCGGAACTTGTCGCGACAATGCGACCGGTGCAAGGGACAACCCAGTGACCCGGCGTCGGAGCTGACCGCCGGGTAATCACCATCTCGATCATGTGAAGGGGGTTGGGGTTGGTCAGCTTGAAATCGGAATACAGGGTGATCCCGTGCAGCCCAACGAGGATGCCTTGGAACAGTTTTGCAGATCACGATTTCACATGCGGATATGTCCGGGGAAACCGTGGCAAGCCATTCTGCAATGAGGCCGTGGACCCTGCGACGCGCCATGCGGCGGGAGGGCCTCGCGTTCAGTGCCGTGCAATCGCGGTTCGCAAAAGGCAGGGCGCAGCGACTGTTGTCCGAAAGCGATGTGCGGGTCGAGGAGAGAGCGCGTTCGCTGGGTCACAAGGACTCGCGTCGTTTCAGACGCATCTTCAACCGCTGGAGCGGTGTGTCATCCTATCGGTGTCGAAGGCCGCAACGCGGGTCTACAGACCTTTGCCCCGGTGGTACGGAGCCGCGGTGGAGCATCCGCACGGCGGCGCGGAACATCCTTTTCGCCGGGGCCCCTTCAGGCCAGCCCCGAAAGAGGGTACTGGTACCGATGGTCGCGTGGGAAGCAACTTGTTTGTCAATCCGGACCCATTTGCAAAGAGGCGAACTCTGTCACGCCGCGAGATTGAAAAGCGGCGCAAGAACTGGGGATTGAAAAGATCTGATGCGTTGGTTTCCCAGGCTCATGATCCTAGCGATGTTGTCGGCTTGCGGACCGAATACCTATAACAACATCGACATTATGCCCGCGCCGACCGTCTTTGCCAGCGGGACGCTCGATCCTTTTGAAAACGTGACCGACCGTAATTTCACCGACCGCGCGCGGCTTTTCTATGCCACCGATCGGGAACCCGCAGGGCCGGATGACCCGCAGGAAAGCTACAACAACACCCGCGGGTTGGTATTGCGCACGGGCGTCGTCGAAGTGATGTCGGACCCGCCACTCGAGACCTGGGAAAGAGCCCGCCAGATTACGCTCGCCGCTGCGCGTGATCAGACCTATTCCCTGCGTGTCGCGGGCGTGCAGGAAACCGGGATCATGCCGTTCAGCGCAATCAAATACATGAACGCACCGCCCAGTCGTGCCGAGATCGAGGCGGCGGGACGGCGTTTTGCAGCTCAGGTCAATGCGCAGCTTTCCCAATCGCGCAACAAGGATATCTTTATCTACGTTCACGGCTACAACGTCGATTTCGACTATTCCACATTGGTGTCCCGCCAGTTGCAGCATTTTCTGGGCTATCAGGGTGCCTTTGTCAGCTTCAACTGGACCGCGACGCCGAACCGGCTGGCCTATTTCAGGGATCAGGAATCGGCTCTGGCCGCACGGCGCTATCTGCGGGAATTGATTGGCTTTCTGTCGTCGACTACAAATGCGAGACGTATCCATCTGATTGGCTACAGTGCCGGCAGCCGACTGGCCTTCGATACGACCTACCAGATCACCCTAGGCGCCGAAGAAGGCGCCCGTCTTGGCAAGCTGGTCCTGATCGGCAGCGATTTGGACCGCGCCTATTTCATCCAGGCGATAGAGGACGGAATTCTCGATGCCGTCACCGATCTAACAGTCTATCAGTCCGGCACGGATTCCGCTTTGGCCATTTCAAGGCTTGTCTTTGGCCGTAAGCGTTTGGGCGAAACGGCTGATCCCGGCGAGGCGACGCCTGCGGTGCAAGCGGAACTGGCACGGGTCAAGGGACTGCATGTCATCGACGTGACCGATGCCGAGGCTGCCAGTACAGGCAACGGACATTGGTATTTCCAGTCTTCGCCCTGGGCCAGCAGCGATCTCTTTCTGTCCCTGCTGACCGATACGCAACCTGCTGAACGCGGCCTTGTCCGCATTCCCGGAGAGGTCGTTTGGCGGTTTCCCGATGATTATCCGGACAGGATCAGGGGGTTGGGCCGCTTGCATTGACAAGGCGGGTGCAGTGCGACCGGCAGAGCCCCAAGGGGCTGGGCCCTAGCCTGAAGGTGTCTTGACCTTGCCGAAATCACGCAGACGAATTTCCTGTATGTCGGTGGCGATTTCGATGTCGGCCGAGCGCAACGCATCGTCGATCGCGCGATAGAGCTCGTCGCGACCCGCAAACATCGTCGGATAATTCGGGAACTGTACCCAGATCATGTAAGTGTAGGGCGAACTGCCTGCATCCATCAATCTGACGACAGGCTCGGGATCGCGCGAGGGGATCTTGCAGGTGCGCGTCGCCTGTTCAAGCAAGGCGACCACCAGGGCGGGCGCATGTTCATTCGAAACCTTCACCGTGTACCAAGGGGCAAAGCTGTGCTGGCTGCCGTATAGGTTGGTGAAACTCTCGCTCGCCAGACGTCCGTTCGGTATCACATAGGATGTCTTGTCCCATTTGCGCAGCCGTGTGGCCCGCCAGTTCACGTCTTCGACCTGCCCCTCGGTTCCATCTTCGAGCCGCAGCCAGTCGCCAATCTTGAAAGGGTGCTCGATCGTCAGAGCAAGCCCCGAGAAAAAATCGCCGAGCGTCTGCTGCATGACAAAGGCCAGAACAGCGGCTGTGGCGCCGGTCCAGACGAACAACTCGGTCGGGGTATTGCCATCGGAAACGAAAAACCCGAGGACGCCCAAAAGCATGAAGATGCTGTAAAAGCCGATCCGGGACAGGCGAGAGACGCGCCAGTCCGGCTTGTCCGCGCGTTTCTTGTGCACGATGCCTTCGACAATGCGCGCGATCGCGACCGCCCAGCCCAGATGCAGCACGAGTTCCGCGCCGATCCGGGTGATATCGGTCCAGCCCGTGAAGCGCGGCAAGGTGCCGACAAGGATGATGATCCCGTGGATTGTATAGGTTGCAAAGACGACGAGAGTGGCTTCGATGATACCACCCGTGAACGGGTGTTTTACCAGAAACCATCGGGTGCGTTCCCATTGCCGGAACAAGACCCAGATAATGAGCGCCGCCAAGAGCACAACGACAATGGCCGGGCCTCGTTCGAGATCAACGATTGTCAGGGTTCTGGCTTCCAAATCGAAGATGCCTTTGGTTTGCGTCATGAGTTCCTTTCCAAATACGGTGTGAAAGGATTTTTCAAGTGTCTTCTGCGAGGGCTCGGCCGCTCAGATGGGCCGGACCAAAGCCATGCGACCCTCTGCGCGCATGGCTTTCTGCCCGCGGCAAGGCGCTGAACCGATGCGGAGCTTCCGTTGTTCCCAGCAGTTCTGCCGATCGTCTCGGCGTCGAGAAGAGGTGCCGAGACGTCACCAGCAACAGCTGGGCTGCAACGATATCCCGGGCTCGGCAGGCGCATGTTGGCGGGTATCCTGCACCTTGCCTTCGGCGCTTTCCGGCATCTCTCGAGGCAACCGAGCCGCAGATGTGATGAATGGAAACAGCGCACCAGGCCGCGTGTTTCCGAAAGTTCCGAAGGGCAGATGCATCGGTGGACAGGCGCGATTTTTTCAGAGGTCTGAGGCTGAGGTGGCTACAACAGGACGATTGCGGCCAGGCATGCCGTCCGGACACGCGTCTGATCTTGGTATCGTCCCCCCCATGACCCCAGTCGACCGGGTTTCAACCGGTCAGGGCGCGGTGGCCTGACGCCAGCTTGTACCCTGCACCGCCGGTTTTCGGCTTTTTCTTCAGAAATCGACCTGGATTGCGACGCCGCGGTCTATTGCCAGGTTGACGACTGCGGCGGCGACGGCAAGGTCCTGCAAACCGACGCCGGTGCCGTCGAAGAGGGTGATCTGATCGTTGGCGGTGCGGCCCGGATGGGTGCCGTTGATCACGGCGCCCAACTGGATGAGATCGGCTTGGGTGATCAGACCCTCCGCGATCGCGTGTTGTGCCTCGCCGATGCTGACCGACTGCGCCACTTCATCGGTGAAGACCGTGGCGCGGGCCACAAGCGCGGCCTCGACCTCTTGCTTGCCCCTGGTGTCGGTTCCCATGCAGGCGATGTGGGTGCCCGGGCTGACGTGATCCGCCATGAGGGACGGCGAGAAGGCCGAAGTGATCGAAATGATCACATCCGCCTCATCCATTCCGGGCAGATCAACCGCCTCGAACGGCACGCCGGCCTCTTCGGCAACCTGGGCCAGGTTCGGCAGCATCTCGGGGTGGTAGTTCCAGCCGATGACCTTGTCGAAGGCGCGCTGTTCCAGGGCGGCGCGCAGCTGGAAGGTGGCCTGATGGCCCGCGCCGATCATGCCGATGACCTTTGCGTCCTTGCGAGCCAGGTGCTTGATCGACACCGAGGACGCCGCCGCCGTGCGCAAGGCCGTCAACAGGTTGCCGCCGACCATGGCCGAGGGTTTGCCGGTATCGGGATCGAACAGGAACACGGTGGACTGGTGATTGATCAACCCGCGCCTTTCCAGGTTGTGGGGCCAGTAGCCGCCCGCTTTCAGGCCCAGTGTCAGGCCGGCGCGGTCAAACCCGCCCTTGAAGCCGTAAAGCGCGTCCTCGTGGCCGAGGGCCTCGCGCACCACGGGAAAGTTGCAGGCATCGCCCGAGGCCATGGCGGCAAAGACCTGTTCAACGGCATCAAAGGCCGCCGCGCGGGTCATCAACCCGGCTATCTCACGTTCTGGAACAATCCACATCGCATCCCATCAGGGCCATGCCCTGCCTCTTCCTCTTGCTGCAAATATCCCGGGGAGGTCTGGAGGGGCGTCGTCCATTGGGCTTGAACCAATGGCGCCAAAGGACGACCCTCCCCCCGGTCGGACAGGCGGTGCCTGTCCGAAATCAGAAAGCGCGGCCGCGGGCCGAGACCGGCCAGACGCATTCGACCTTGCCGTTGCGCACGCCGACATACCAGTCATGCACATTGGCGGTCGGGTCGCAGTGGCCGGGCACCAGCTTGAGCTTCTCGTTGACCTTCAAGACGCCCTTCGGGTCGGAAATCACGCCGTGTTCATCCGAGCATTTGACATATTCCACGTCGTCGCGCCCATAGATGAACGGCAGCCCGCTATCGACCGATTGCGCCTTGAGGCCCGCGTCGCAGATCGCCTTGTCGGCCTTGGCATGGCTCATGACCGAGGTCAGGATGAAGAAGGCGTTCTCCCACTCGCCCGCATCGATGCGCTTGCCGTTCTGATCGAGGATGCGGCCGTAATCCGCATCCATGAAGGCATAGGACCCGCACTGGAGTTCGTTGTAGAGGCCGGAATTGCTCTCGAAGTAATACGATCCCGTACCACCGCCCGACACCAGCTCGGTCTCGATCCCGTCCGCCTTCAGAGCATCCACGGCATCCTGCACCTGCGCGATGGCGGCGTCGATCTTGGCCTTGCGGTCGTCAAAGCTGTCCATGTGCTGCATCGCGCCCTGATAGGCCTGGATGCCGCGATAGGTCAGGTTGTCCGCCTGGGCGACGGCCTTGGCGATCTCGACCACCGCAGGCGTGGTGGTCACGCCACAGCGCCCGGCACCGCAATCGATCTCGATAAAAACGCCGAGCTTCGTTCCGGCTTCGGTGGCCGCCGCCGACAGGTCCGCCACGTTGGCGACATCATCGACACAGACGATCACCTCACCCCCGCTCAGCTTCGGCAGCTGGACGAGACGCGCGATCTTGCCCGGATCGCGGACCTGGTTCGAGACGAGGATCTCCTGGATGCCGGCGCGGGCAAAGACCTCGGCCTCGCTGACCTTCTGGCAGCAGACGCCGATAGCACCGCCCAGGTCCATCTGCAGCTTCAACACATCGACGGATTTGTGCATCTTGCCATGCGCGCGGTGGCGCATGCCATGCGCCTTGGCATAGTCGCCCATCTTCCTGATGTTGCGCTCGAGCGCGTCGAGATCCAGCACCAGAGCAGGCGTCTGGATATCGGCGGCATCCATGCCCGGCTTGGCGGGAATGTCGAAACCGACCTCGTAGGCGTCCAGGTCAATCGAGTCTTTCATGGGAATTCTCCTGTTCAGCCCTGCATCCAGGGCAGTTTGTCCAGATCGACGTTGCCGCCGGTGATGATCACGCCCACGCGCTTGCCACGAAACGCGTCGGGGTTCTTGAGGATGGTGGCCAGCGGCACGGCGCTGGAGGGTTCCATCACGATGCGCAGGTGCTTCCAGATCAGCTTCATCGCATCGATGATCTCCTGTTCCGAGGCGGTGTAGATCTCGGACACGTGGTGCGAGACGAAATGCCAGGTCAGGTCCTTGAGCGGCACCAGCAGACCATCGGCAATGGTCCTGGGCGCATCATCGGCAATGATGTGACCCGCCTTGAAGCTGCGATAGGCGTCGTCGGCCTGTTCGGGCTCGGCGGCGATCACCTGTGTTTCCGGCGCCAGCGTCGCCAGGGTCAGGCAGGTGCCCGAGATCATGCCGCCGCCCCCGATCGGGGCCACCACCATGTCGAGCCCGTCGGTCTGCTCCATGAATTCCTTGGAACAGGTGCCCTGCCCCGCGATCACGCGCGGATCGTTGTAGGGGTGCACGAAATCACCACCCGTCGCGGCCTGCACCTCGGCGAACGTCGCCTCGCGCGAGGTCGTGGAGGGCTCACATTCGGTGATCACGCCACCATAGCGACGCACCGTATCCTTCTTGGCCTGCGGCGCGGTGCGCGGCATCACCACGTTGCAGGGAATGCCGCGCAGCATCGCGGCGTAGGACAGGCACGAGGCATGATTGCCGCTCGAATGCGTCGCCACGCCCTTGGCGGCCTGCGCCTCGTCCAGTCCAAAGACCGCGTTGGTGGCCCCGCGCACCTTGAACGCGCCCGGCTCCTGAAAGTTCTCGCATTTGAAGAACAGCCGGCACCCCGCCAACTCGCTCAGATAATCCGACACCCGCACCGGCGTACGCCGGATATACGGCGCGATCCGATCATGCGCACAAAGCATGTCCTCGTAGGTGGGGATATACATTTCTGGTCCCTCCCTCAGGCTGCTTTCAGCACCGAGGCGGCGCTATGTGACCGGAAATACGCCTGCGCGGCGGCCACACCCGACCCAAGCGGAACATCAAGCCCCAGATCGGCCATGCACATCTCGGCGGTGGCAATTCCCGACAGGGTCATCACATCGGTCAGGCTGCCCAGATGGCCGATGCGGAACACCTTGCCCGCGACCTCGCCCAGCCCGACGCCAAAGGCGACACCATATTTGCTGGCGGCATGGGTCACGATCCGGGTGGCGTCGAAACCCTCGGGCGTGCGAATGGCGCTGACCGTGTCGGAACAGACATCCGGCGAGGCCGCGCACAGATCGAGCCCCCAAGCCCTCACCGCCGCGCGCACGCCTTCGGCGATGCGGTGGTGGCGGGCAAAGACATTCTCCAGCCCCTCGTCCAGCAGCATCCTGCACGCCTCGTTCAGCCCGTTCATCAGGCCCACCGCGGGGGTATAGGGATAGGCGCTGTTGGCATAGCCCCTGGCCATGTCATGCACATCGAAGAAGGTGCGCGGCAGGGTGCCGGTGCGGGTCGCCTCCATCGCCTTGAGGCTGAACCCGACAATCGCCAGCCCGGCCGGCAGCATGAAGCCCTTTTGCGAGCCGGTGACGGCCACATCCACCCCCCAGTCGTCGAAGCGGAAATCCATCGACCCGATCGAGCTGACCCCATCGACGAACAGAAGCGCCGGATGCCCCGCCTTGTCGAGCGCGCGACGCACCGCCGCGATATCCGAGCGGACCCCGGTTGCGGTCTCGTTATGGGTGGCCAGAACCGCCTTGATCCTGTGTTCGGTGTCGGCCGTCAGGATCTCTTCGTAACGATCCGCAGGCAGACCCTCGCCCCAGGGGGTTTCGACGACCTCGACCATCAGCCCATGACGCTGGCACATGTCGATCCAGCGATGGGAAAACATGCCGTTGCGCGCGGCCAGCACCCCGTCGCCCGCCGACAGCGTATTGGTCAGCGCGGTTTCCCAGCCCCCGGTCCCGGTGGAAGGAAAGATGAAGACCTCGGCTGTTTCGCTCTTGAGCACGGCCTGCACCCCCGCTCGTGCCGGGTGCAGGATCTGCCCGAACAATGGCGAACGGTGATCGATCGTCGGCATGTCGCAGGCCTTGCGCAGGCGTTCCGGGATGTTGGTCGGCCCAGGGATGAAAACGGGGTTCTGGAAACTCATCTTGTGCCTCGTTCAACGGATTCGATGTCCTATCATCCACCGGGCACGGCCCCTTGACAATTTTTTTGAAAATGTTTTTCATTACAAGTGAAGATGGGTTTATATTATTATTGACATAGACTTATAGTTTTTCATCTCGACGAGATGTGACGTCACAGAAACAAAAGATCGACAGGAGCACAGCGGTTTGGCGACGGAGAAACGGAAAAGAGGGCGGCCCAAGGCCTTTGCCGACAAGAGCGAGCAGAACACCAATCAGTCGCTCGACCGGGCCATCGACATCCTCGAATGCCTCGCCTCGGCGCGGGGGCTGACGCTGTCAGAGGTGGCGGACCGGCTCGACCTGGCACCGGCGACGGTATACCGGGCACTGCACACATTTGAGAGCCGCCGCCTGACCGAGATCGACCCGGAAACCCAGACCTGGCATATCGGCCCAGACCTGTTCCGACTGGGATCCGCCTTTCTGCTGCGCAGTTCGCTGGTCGAGCGCGCCCGCCCCGTTCTACGCAAGCTGATGGAAACGACCGGAGAAACCGCCAATATCGGTATCGAACGCGATGGCGAGATCCTGTTCCTGAGCCAGGTAGAGACCCAATCGAACATCCGCGCCTTTTTTCAACCCGGCACGCGCGCGCCGCTGCATGCCTCGGGGATCGGCAAGGCGCTGTTGTCGCAATACGACCGCGTCCGCATCGACAGGCTGCTGCCCGAACCACGGCTGGAACAGTTCACGATGAAGACGCTGTTCGACAAAGAGCGTCTCTTGGCCGAGCTTGACCTGATCCATCGTCGGGGCTGGGCGCTGGATGACGAGGAACGCACCCACGGCATGCGCTGTGTTGCCGCCCCGATCACCGATTTCACCGGCGAGACGGTCGGTGGCATCTCTGTGTCCGGCCCCTCGGACAGGATGCCCGACGAGCGGTTGACAGAGATCGGCAACCTCGTGCGGGACGCGGCGATCGATCTGTCACGCAGGTTGGGCGCCCCGGTGCGGGCCGGATGAACACGGCGGCAATTGCAGAGACCGCCTATTGCGGCCCTGCAATGACAGGGCGTATGCCGATCATTGGACGAACCCTAGCGTCGCAGGCCTTCGTGTCACGGGAAGAACGAAACGCGAGGGGCGCGTCCGCCGGTGTCATCCAGAGACGGAGCGAATGTCGATACCCAGGCGTCCCGCCGCGCGCTTGAATTCCGACCTGGCCATTGCACGGCGATGCACCTCGTCCGGCCCATCGGCAAGCCGCAGAGCGCGCTGCGCCGCATACATCCACGACAACGGCGTGTCATCGCAGACACCGGCCCCACCAAAGGCCTGAATCGCATCATCGATCACCCTTGCGGCCATGCTCGGGGCGGCAATCTTGATCATAGCGATCTCGTCTTTGGCCGCCTTGTTGCCGACAGAACCCATCATCCACGCCGCCTTGAGACAGATCAGGCGCGTCATTTCGATGTTCAAACGCGCATTGGCGACGCGTTCTTCCCAGACCGAGTGCATACCGATGGCTTTGCCGAATGCCTTGCGGCTCAGCAGGCGTTCGGTCATCAGTTCCAGCGCCCGCTCGGCCGCGCCGATAGAGCGCATGCAATGGTGGATCCGTCCGGGACCAAGGCGCCCTTGCGCGATTTCGAAACCCCGGCCCTCGCCAAGCAACACATTCGAGACCGGCACCCGCACCTCGGTGAGCGATACCTCCATATGACCATGCGGCGCGTCATCATAGCCAAACACGGGCAGATGACGTTCCACCGTGACGCCGGGCGTGTCCGCGGGCACCAGCACCATGGATTGCTGCGCATGAACCGACGCCGAGGGATCGGTCTTGCCCATCACGATAAAGATCCGACAGCGCGGGTCCCCTGCCCCGGAAGACCACCATTTTCGACCGTTAATCACATATTCGTCGCCATCGCGGCGCATTTCACATTCGATATTTGTCGCATCCGATGAAGCAACATCCGGTTCGGTCATCAGGAAGGCCGAGCGGATTTCACCCGCCAGCAACGGACGCAGCCAGCGATCCTTCTGCTCCTCGGTTCCATAGAGAAAGAGCGTTTCCATGTTGCCGCTGTCGGGAGCGTTGCAGTTGAATACCTCGGGCGCGATGTGGCTGCGGCCCGTCAACTCTGCCAAAGGTGCGTATTCCAGAACCGACAGCCCGGCGCCAAGCTCGGCATCGGGCAGGAACAGGTTCCACAAGCCCTCGGCGCGTGCCTTGGCTTTCAGCTCTTCGATCACCGGCGGGACCGACCAGCGAGAAGACGCCTGGCGCTGCTGCTCATGATATATCTGTTCGGCTGGATAGACATGGGCCGCCATGAAGGCGGCGAGCCGGGCTTCGTATTCTCTGGCCTTGGGGGATGGTGCAAAATCCATGAAACGGCCTCCTTGTCGTTGCCTTGGGTCAGCCTTGCGCCGCGATCTCTGCCAGGCGCATACGGTCCACCTTGTCCACGGGTGTGCGTGGCATGGTGTCGATCACACTGATGCGCTTGGGTACCTTGAAATCCGCCAGTCGCCCCCTGCACCAGCCTTTGATCTCGTCGACCGTCAACTCGGCGGCCAGTTCAACAAAGGCATGACCCACCTGCCCCCATTGCGGATCGTCGACGCCCAGCACGGCGGCCGCCCGAATGTCCGGATGCGCCTCGAGCGCGATCTCGATCTCGCGCGGATAGACATTGAAGCCACCCGACTTGTACATCTCCTTGCTGCGTCCGCAAAAAACGAGATAGCCATCCTCGCGGATCTTTGCCCGGTCACCCGTGTGCAGGAACCCGTCTGCCGTAAAGGCGGCGGCGCTGGCTTCGGGATTGCCCAAATAGCCTGCGAACGGATGCGGGTGTCTGACCTGCACCTCGCCTTCGGTTTCGAAGGGCACCGGAACATCGGCCTCATCGGCGATGCGCAACTCAAGGCGAGGATCAGGTTTGCCCGTCGTCTGCAACAGGATGTCCACGTCTCGCGTGGGCGGGGTAAAGACGATGGGACCGTTGCTTTCGGTCATGCCGTATTGCTGCGAGAAAACCGCGTCACTCGCGCTCATCAGCCGCTTTAGCACGGCCTCGGGGATGGGTCCCGCACCCCAGCTGATCGCCTTGACCGAAGACAGGTCCGTCGACCCGAAGTCGGGATGATCGACAAGCCGGGCGAGCATCGCGGGAACGCCACTCAGGATCGCCAGGTTCTCTTCCTCGACCGTCCTCAGCGTGACTCCCGGATCGAACTGTTCCGAGAGGATCATTTTTCCGCCCGACACCATGGCAACGCCAATGCCACTGGCCAGTGCGCCGATGTGATTGACCGGCAGGTCGATAAGCTGCGTCGGGGCCGGCAGATCGAACCGGTCCGTGTGAAGCGTGTGCGAGCGGAACGCCAGGCCGACATGGGTGATCAGAGCGCCTTTTGGCTTGCCGGTCGACCCGGAGGTATAGATCACCACGGCTGGCTGTTCGGGGTCCAGCTGTTCGAGCGCCACATGCCACCGGGCCATGGCGGTATCGCGAGGGACCGGAGCAGGCAGGCCCTCGATCGTGAACTCTTGCTGGAAGCGGATGATGTCGAGCCCCAGCTCAGCTTCATGGCCTGCCAGGTCTTCGGAAAGGTCCCGGTTGCCGATACGGGTCATCGACATCAAAAGCGTCACATCTGCGTCGATGAGGATTTGCGCCTGTTCACGGCGCTGATAGCGGGGATTGATACCAATCCACGTCGCCCCCACAAGCCAGCACGCGAGCATGGACAGGATGGCTTCGGGTCGCGGGGGAAAAATTGCGGCGACACGGTCGCCCCGTTTTACCCCGTGGTCGCGCAGAACATCGGCTTGCGCGACCGCGAGACCGGCCATATCGGCAAAGGTCAGGCGATGAGCACCGAAAACAAGCGCTTCCTTGTCCGGTTCACCAGCCAGAAACGGTTGCAAGGCATGTAGAAGCGATTGGGGCGGTTTCATGGTCGTCCTTTCCGGCATCTCGCTCAGCTCCTGGAGGCAGACAACAGGTCGTCCAGATGCGTATCGATGAAACCCGTCCAGACATCGCCGCCCTTGAACGTCGGATTCGATGTGACGGCGATCAGGAAATCCCGGTTCGTGACAAGACCTTCGACTTCGGTCGCGCGCAGCGCTGCATTGATCCGACCGATGGCCTGATCGCGGCTGTCCCCATAGGCGATGATCTTGGCAATCATCGGGTCATAAAACGGGGTGATCGTGTCTCCCTCGCGCACACCCGTGTCGATACGGATGCCCTCCATCCCTTCGGGCAGGGTGAAACGCTCCAGCGTGCCGGGTGAAGGGAGGAACTTCTTGGCCGGGTTCTCGGCGTAAAGCCGACACTCGACCGCATGGCCTGCAAGGGGTCGATCGCTCAGGTCGTCGGTCAGATCCTCGCCTGCCGCCAGACGCAGCTGGGCGGCGACGAGATCGGTTCCCGTGACCATTTCACTTACGGGGTGCTCAACCTGAATGCGCGTATTCATCTCGAGAAAGAAGAACTCTCCGGTGTCGGCATCCAACACGAATTCGACCGTCCCCGCGCCGCTGTAATGCACCGCACCTGCCAGCGCGCAGGCGACCTCTCCCATCCGCTCGGCAATCGCCCGATCAAGTTGTGGCGCAGGGCTTTCCTCGACCACTTTCTGAAAACGGCGCTGCAACGAACAGTCGCGTTCGAACAGATGCACCGCGCGCCCGTCGCCGAAGCCGAACAGCTGGATCTCGATATGGCGCGCGCGGGCGATGAAACGTTCCAGAAAGACAGAACCGTCGCCGAAGCTCCGCGCAGCGGCGGACTGGGTACGTTCGGCGATCTTGCGCAGCTTGGCCGGGTCGTCGACGCGCTGCATGCCGATACCGCCTCCGCCGGCCGTCGCCTTGACCAGCAGCGGAAACCCGACTGCGGCGCCTGCCGACTCAAGCCCGTCGAGCTTGCCTTCGGCGAAACTTTCCGAGCCGGGCAGCACCGGCACACCCGCCTTGATCGCAAGAACGCGGGCCTGACCCTTGTCCCCCATGTCCGCTATCGTTTCCGGAGAAGGACCGACCCATGTCAGACCTGCCCCGGTCACCTTGCGGGCAAACGCGGCGCTTTCGGCAAGAAACCCATAACCCGGATGCACGGCATCGGCGCCGGTTGACCGAGCCGCCTCGAGAAGTGCTTCCTGCTTGAGGTAGCTTTGCGCCGCCTGTGGTGGGCCAAGGCAGACGGAATGGTCTGCCATCGACACATGCATCGCGGCGGCATCGGCCTCTGAACAGACGGCGACCGTTTCGATGCCGAGTGACTTGGCCGCCCTGATGATGCGGCAGGCGATTTCTCCTCGATTGGCAATCAGCAGACGTTTCATGGCGACCTCACATCCGGAAGGTGCGGCCTTTGGGGCCCAGCTGGTCCGGAATCAGCTTCCAGGCGTCATCGAGCCAGTCATTGAGCAGCGCTCGGGTGTCGCGGGGGTCGATGATGTCGGGGATGCGGAATTTCTCTGCCGTCAGGAAGGGCGATTCCATGTGGAAGAAATGGCTTTCGATCTCGGCAAGGCGCACAGCGCGGGCCTCGGGATCAAGCGCGTCCAGTTCCTTTTTGAACGCGGCCTCTGCTCCGCCATCGACCGGGATCGAGCCCCAACGTCCAGAGGGCCAGGCATAGTGCAGGTTGATCCCCTGAACCCGGCCAAAGGTGCTGCCAGCAAGCCCGTAGCACCGCCGTGTGATAATCGCACACCAGGGGACCTGGCTCTGTTCGATGGCCATGCAGACACGGACCGAGCCCTTGACGGCGCCGGTGCGCTCGGCCTCGGGGCCGACAATTGTTCCGGGCTGGTCAACCATGTGAACGATCGGCAGGTGGAACGTATCGCACAGGTCTATGAACGCCTCCATCTTGCTGGCAGAGGCCTTGGTCATACCGCCGCCATATTGCATCGGGTCGGTGGTGATGACGCCGACGGGCCGCCCGCCAAGCCGTGCAAAACAGGTGACGATCGAGCGTCCGTAACCCTTGGTCAGTTCAAAGATCGATCCCTTGTCAAAGACCATGTCGAGAATCTTGCGCGACTTGTAGACCTTGCGCTTGTCGCGCGGGATGATCTCGATCAGCTCTTCCTCGTGGCGATCCTTGGGGTCATCGCAGTCGATGACAGGCGGCATTTCGTACACGCTCGACGGCAAGTAGGAGAGGAATTTGCGGACCATCTCAAAGGCCTCTTCCTCGGTCTTTGCCTCGTTGCCCATCACGCCGCTTTCGCGGGTATGAACCTTGGAACCGCCCAGCTCTTCCTTGTCGACCTTGATCCCCATGCCGCGCTCGACAACCGGCGGGCCACCGGCAAAGACCTGGCTGGTGCCCTTGATCATGACCGAATAATGCGCCGTGGCGGCCTTGATCGCGCCAAGCCCGGCGCAGGGACCAAGGGCCAGCCCCACCACCGGGATCGTTCCCATCATCCGCGCAAGGCTCCAGGTGGGATAGGCCGGCAACTTGGTCGCGGCGTTCTGGTCGAGGATCTTGACGCTGCCACCGGCGCTTTCGACGAGGCGGATCAACGGCATGCGCATCGCCTCGGCGTAATTCTCGGCATAGATCCATTTTTCCGAAACCGTCGCCTCGGACGATCCGCCCCGAATGGTCCAATCGTCCCCGTCGATCGAGACCTTGCGCCCGTCGATCTTGCCGGTGCCAATCACCGCATTGGCCGGGGTTACATCGATCAGGTTGTGATCCTTGTCATAGGTCGCCTTGCCGGTGAGCGCGCCGAGTTCCCGAAAGCTGCCCTTGTCGACGAGCATGTCGATCCGCTCGCGTACGGTCAGCCGCCCGGCATCATGTTGCCGCTTGACCGCCTCTGCGCCACCAAGCTCCTTGGCGATCTCGCGGCGCCTGTTGATCTCGTCAACTTCTTTCTGCCAGCTCATGAGGCGCTCCCTCCGGTCTTGTCACTCGGGTCGTTCATTCAGACTACACAAAATAAGATTGTTGACAATAAGAATGATTTAAAAAGAATGAAACCTGTCGTCGCCCGGGCCTGTCGGGCGTGCGGAAATCGTGGAGGATGAAGCATGAGTGACGAAACGATCGAATCCGAGATCGCGGGCACCGTCTGGAAAATCGAGGTCAAGGTTGGAGACACCGTGGAAGAGGAAGATGTCCTGATGATCCTGGAATCCATGAAGATGGAGATCCCGGCCGAGGCCAGTTGTGACGGCACCGTTTCCGAAATCCTTGTGGCAGAAGGCGACGCCATCTCGGAGGGTCAGCCGCTTGTGCGCATCACGCTAAGCTAATAAACTTTGCTTGGGCTTAATATGCAGCCGCAGGGACAAGTAGATGTATCAACAGACCACGGCACTGCATCGCGCGATGCTTGCTTCACTTAGGCCGTCGCTTGCGGGGGGAAGCGAAGCGCTGTCGATTTCCGAGCAGATCGCGATGCAATTGGCCGATGAGATCGTGAACGAGCGCTACATGCCGAATGACCGGTTGCAGGAGATCGGCATTTCGGAGCGCTACAAGGTAAGTCGTGGCCCTGTACGCGAAGCCTTGCGTATTCTTGAAAATGCCGGGTTGGTCACGATTGCGCCCAGACGCGGGGCAATTGTCACTCAACTGTCCGCAAAAGAGGTTGCCGATGTTTTCGACATCCGCGCCGTACTCGCGGGTCTTGGCGCGCGCCGGCTGGCCGAGACGCGTAGCAAGGATGACATCGACATGCTGCGCCGGCATCTTGCGGCCTTGAACAAGCTTGCCAAGAAAACGGGCCCCAAGGCCTCGGCCGACTATGTCGACGCGGTGGTCGAGTTTGGGCTGTCCATCAGCGAGGCATCGGGCAATGAACGTCTCAACTCGATGGTGACCCTGCTCTTTCACCAGACCCTGCGGTACTCGCGGCTTGGCCTTTCGTCGCTGGAGCGCCGAGTTCAGTCCTGCGAAAACTGGTCGGAACTGGTCGATCACATTGCGGCAGGTCGGGGCGCTCAGGCCGAACAGACCGCGCGCCGTCTGGTCGAGGAATCCAAGGTCCACGCAATCCGGTTGCTGCGCGAAGAAAAAGACGCTGCCCCCTGACTTCAGATCCTGTAGAAGCGTTCAGCCGTGCCGATCAGCATGGCATGGCGTTCAGCATCGGAAAAACCCGAGAGGATCTCGTCATAGGCTCGCCAGAGCCGACCGTAATCCGACATCAGCTTGTCGACGGGAAAGTTTGAACCGAACATGATCCGGTCCGGTCCGAACGCATCGATGCAATGCAGGACAAAGGGGCGAATGCTTTCGGTTGACCAGTTGTTATCAACCATACCGAAGCCACTGATTTTCATCGACAGATTTGGCAGTTCGGCCAGGCGCATCACAGCCTGCCGCCAGCCCTCGATATTCGCGTCATCCCGTTCGGCAGGCATCAGCGCGTGATCAAGAACGATGTCGAGTTCTGGGAGATCACCGGCCACTTCGATCAAGGCCGCGGCCTGTTGATGATAGATCTGCGCATCAAAGCTGAGGCCCATTTCTGAAAGCCTTTGCACCCCTGTCCGCCAGTCCGGGTTGGCCAAGAAATCCTGCGGAGCGCGGTTCAGTTTAGGGTCGTCGTGCCGGTTAAGCACCTGCCGCACACCACGAAAGCGAGGGTGTTCCGCATGCGCTTCAAGCACCCGCCCCACATCCACCGCAGACAGATCGGCATAACCGACAATGGCGGTCGGCAGGTTGCCTGACCCCTCTTCCTGCGCGATTTCTTCAAGCCATCGGGTTTCCCCCACCGGATTCGAGAAATCGAAATTGGCCTGCACATGGACCGATTTCAGAACCGTCACCCCACCCTCTTGCGCATCTCTCAGCAGTTCGGCAGGCGTGTAGTTGCGCATGATGGCCGAGGTGTCGCCCCAGCCCCGGTCGCCGTGATCCTCGGTGTACCAAGGATAGCTTGCACCGTTCTTCTCGACATCCCAGAGGTGATGATGCGCGTCGATGATGTCCATGTTTCCCATCCTGAATAGGAACGAGACCTGCCGGGAGGAAGCAGGTCTCGCAAGTGACAGGCTCAGAGCGCGCCGGCCTCTTCGAGCAGCCCGATCAGCTCGGTCTGACCCTGCTCTTCTAGAATGCGCCGCGCAAGTGCCGGATCATAGGTGCCTTTGACAGCGACCCAGGCGTCAACCGCACCTTTCGACCATTCGGCCAGTTCCGTCTCGGTCGGGACATAGACCGCAACCTTGTCCTGCATCGCGGCGACGGCTTCTTCCTGCCAGGCCAGATCAAAGTTCAGTGCCTCGTTGGCAATGTCCACGGCAACCTTGTCGATAGCCTCCCTTGCCCAGTCGGGCAACTCGTCATAGCGCTGCTTGCTCATCATCACCGGTCGGCCACTGTAAGAGCTTTCCACGCGGGTGACGAATTTGGTCACCTCATAGAACTTGGCCGCCGAGACGAAAACGTCCTGCAGATACATGCCCTGAACGACGCCGGATTGCAGACCTTCATAGAGCGAGGCCCAGGCATACGGAATGGGAACCCCGCCCCACCCCTGCACCAGATTGAACTCGGTCGGGCTTTTGGTCACCCGGATCTTGAGACCGTTGAGATCGGAGGGCACGCGGACTTCGCGCTCGGTATTGACCACGTTGCGGAAGCCACCGGACGATACCGTCGCCAGCACGTGGATGCCCATTTCTTCGGCGGCCTGCTTGGCAAGCTCATCGCTCAGCCAACCGCGCATGATGGTCTCGGCCTCTTGCTGACCTTTGAACAGATAGGGCAGGTTCAGAATGTCGAAGGTCTTGCCGAACGCACCCATGTTCCCCGCCGAAACGGTTGTCATGTCGATCTGACCAAGCCCCAACTGCTCCATGCAGGCCGCTTCGCTGCACAATGCGCCGCGCTGATGCACCTCCAGATCAATTCGGCCATCCGAGTATTTTTCGAGATTGGGTTCGATCACATCGGTCAGCAGCTTGCCGAAACCCCAGGTTGGTTGACCTGCCACGCCAAAGACCAACTTGATCTCGGCCTCGGCCCAGGCTGTTCCCGCGGTCAGAGCTGCCAGCGCACCCCCCAGCAGGGCGCTTCTCATCCGTTTCAATTTCATTTCAACCTCCTTGTTTCTTGTCGGGTTTGCACAGTCGGCAAAGGTTCAGGGAAACTCCTGTTCGTCGGCATGGGGCTCTTCATCAAGCGGGCGGACAAACGAGAGGAGAGAGGCGACCAGGATGCCCGCTCCGGTGATCGGCAGGATCATCATCGGGTAGGATTTCGGCAGATTTCCAAGCTCCCAGTAAGAGCCCAGAATACGCGAAGCGGCCTCATGGCCCTTGATCAGCAGCAGCAATCCAAAGCCCGCAAAAACAAGCGCCCAAAGCTTGCGGAAAAGCCTGCCATACCGTGCGGGGATCATCTGATAGAGCGCCTCCATCGCGATGTTCGACCGTTCGCGCACAGCGATAATCAGACCAAGAAACACCATCCAGACATTGGCGAAGAGCGCCAGTGTGTCGCCCCAGAATGGCGGATTGAGAAAGACGGTACGCATCACCACCGTGTAGGCGATGAAAACCACCATCAGTACCAGCATGAAACCACAAATCACGGGCAGGGCTCGAAGGATCACAAAATCCGCCAGATCAGCAATGCGTTTCAAAAAGTCCATGTCAGATGAACCCCAACAGCTGCGGCAGGAAGAGCGTCAACGGCGCCAGGAAAAGCATAAGCAGCAGAACGACGATTTCGGCCACCAGGAATGGCACGAGGGCGGCTGCGGATTGCTCCAGCCGACAGCCCGCGATGGCGGTCGCTGTGAAATAGCAGACCCCGACGGGCGGGGTGACGGTGCCCAGCAGGAAACCGACAACCACGACAAGCGCCGCCTGGACGGGCTCATAACCGGCGGTCTCGCAGGCGGCGACCAGCAAGGGGCCGAGCACGATGATATTGGCGGCGGCATCCATGATCATGCCGGCAAGCAGGATAAGGCCCAGCAGCATGAGCGCGAAGAGAAACGGCGTTTCGGCAAAGCCGAGAAGCCAGTTCTGCAACATCTCAAGCGCCCCCAAACGCGCCAGAAGCCACGTGAAGGGACCGGCTGCAGCGATGATGACAAAGACCGACGCCGACATCCGCACCGTACGATTGAGCGCCCCGAGAAAAGACGCCAGATCGAGATCGCGATAGACGACGGTTCCGAGTGTAAGCGCAACCAGCGCCGTGATTGCCCCCGCCTCGACCGAGCTGAACCAGCCGCCAAAAATGCCAACCACCAGGATCAACGGAACGCTGAGCGCCAAAGACGCGCCCCATGCCGCAGCGATGAAGGCACGGATGGTAAACGGTTCATCTCCGCGCTCGTGGTCCTTGGCCTTGGCGATGATCCACGCCGTCAACATGAGCAGCAAGCCGATCAGGATACCCGGCAGGACCCCCCCGGCGAACAGCGCACCGACCGACAGATTCACAGAGCTGGCCAGCACGATCATGGCGATACTTGGCGGGATGATGCCGCCAATGGTCGAGCCGATCGCCGTGATCGCCGCCGCATAGGCAGGGGTGTACCCTTTTGCCTTCATGTCCGGGATCATGATCGTGCCTATGGTCGCGGTATCGGCCACGGCGGACCCGTTCATTCCCGCAAAGAACATGCTGGCCACGATGTTGACCTGTGCCAGCCCGCCGCGCATCCGCCCGACGATGACACGGCTGAGCCGCATGATCCGTTCGGTCACCGACGAGCCGTTCATCAACTCGCCCGTCAGCATGAAGAAGGGAACCGCCACAAGCGGGAAGTGGGCGATGCCTTCGTACATCTGATGCGGTACGGTCAGCAGCGGCGCCGCGCCGGTCAGCAGGATGTATCCCGTCGGCATCACGATCATTGCCAGCGCCACAGGAGCGCCGACCAGCACGAGGATCACAAAGCAGACCACGAGCAGGATGATTTCCATCTGGCCCCATTCCTCCCATTTCCACAATCACCGCACGGCCTTTGCGAGCGGGTTGCGATACATGTTGTATGAGCCTAAGATGCGAACATAAAGATTGTCAACAATATTGGGCTAGAGATCGACAAGCCCCAGAACAGAGGATGGACGCCTGTGAAAGCGCTCATGAGCCATACGCCCGGAGGCCCCGAAACGCTGCGGATAGATGACATCCCTGCCCCGACACCCGCCGCGGGTGACGTTCTGGTCAAGGTTCAGGCCGTGGGCCTCAACTTTCCTGATCTGTTGATCATAAGGGATTTGTATCAGTTCAAGCCACCCCGCCCTTTTGCCCCCGGCTCCGAAGTTTCCGGTATCGTCGAGGCCGTGGGTGACGGTGTCACCGGTCTCGCCGTTGGGGACAGGGTTCTTGCCTTCTCGGGCTGGGGCGGCTTGGCCGAACGTGTGGTTGTCGGGTCCGACAAGGTTTCGAAAATACCCGATGACATGCCCTTTGAGGATGCTGCGGCCTTCATGATGACCTATGGCACATCCTATCACGCGCTCAGGGACCGCGCGGCTTTGGGCAAGGGGGACACGCTGCTGGTGCTCGGCGCCTCTGGCGGTGTGGGCCTTGCCGCCGTCGAACTGGGCAAGGTCATGGGCGCACGGGTGCTGGCGGCGGTTTCATCAGAGGACAAGCTTCGCACCGCGCTGGATGCCGGGGCCGATGATGGCCTAGTCTATCCAAGAGGGGATTTCGACAATAAGGAACTCGCAAACCGGTTCAAGGATCTCTGTGGCAAGGCGGGTGCGGATGTCATCTATGACCCGGTCGGCGGGGACTATTCGGAACCGGCCCTGCGCGCCATCGCCTGGGAAGGCCAGTATCTTGTCGTCGGCTTTCCCGCTGGTATCGCCAAGCTTCCGATGAACCTGCCACTGCTCAAGGCCTGTTCGATCACGGGCGTGTTCTGGGGGGCTGCCGTCGAGCGCAACCCCGCGCGCCACGCCGAAGCGACCACAGAGCTGTTCGGTTTCTACACCGACGGCAAGGTGAAACCTAAGGTCGAGGTAATGCAGGGGCTGGAAAACGCGACTGCTGCGCTGGAAAAGCTTTCTCAGCGCAGCGTGCAGGGCAAACTCGTCATCAGTCTGGGCTGAGGCGCGTCACATGCCGAAACCGCTTCACCAGTTCGACCGGCAAGAGTTGTCGACCTATCTCGCCACGCATATCGACAATTTCGGTCAGCTCGACGAGATCGAACGATTTGGCGGTGGGCAGTCAAATCCCACCTACCGGATCGTCAGTGGCCCGCATGCCTTTGTGCTGCGTGCGAAACCACCGGGCCGTCTCCTGTCCTCGGCGCATCAGGTGGACCGCGAATTCCGGGTGCTCGGCGCATTGGCAGACACGCCGGTACCCGTTCCGAGGGTCTATCACCTGAGCGGCGAGCAGAACCCGCTTGGCACGATGTTCTACGTGATGGAAATGCTGGATGGCCGGATCTTCTGGGACCCGGCCCTGCCAGAACTGGTCCTCGGGGAACGCGCCGATGTCCATGACCAGATTTGTACCGCGCTGGCGCGGTTGCACGCGATTGATCCGGCATCAATCGGATTGGCCGATTTCGGTGCACCCGGCAATTACTTCTCTCGACAGCTCAGACGCTGGACAAAACAGTATCGCGAAAGCGCCGACGGATACGCGGCCGGGATCGAACACCTGATCCGCTGGCTTGAGGCCCATGAACCTGAGGATGACGGGCAGGTCAGCATCGTGCACGGCGATTTCAGGATCGACAACTTGGTCTTTTCCCATGATGCCGAAACCCTGATCGGCATTTTGGATTGGGAGCTTTGCACCCTCGGCCACCCGATTGCAGATCTGGCGTATTTCTGCATGTGCCTCCGGTTGCCGGAAGAGGGAGTCATCAAGGGATTGGGAAAGCTGGATCGCACCGCTCTGGGCCTTCCCGACGAAAGGGCATTTGTCGAACGCTACTGCGCACAGCGCCGGATCGACCTTCCGCAAGACTGGGCGTTTGCACTGGCCTTTTCCTTCTTTCGCCTGATCGCGATTGCAACGGGGGTCATCCAAAGGGCGCAGCAGGGCAACGCGACCAATCCCGCAAGCATGACGGAAATGCGGCGGGCGGTCGACAGCCTCACGGCGCTTGCTATCGAGGTGACCCAGGACCGGTAAGCCAATCCGCGGCTGACACCCGTCGGGCGCGCCGACAAGAACCGCTGCTCACACCAGCATTTCATGATCGCGTTGGTGACGGATGGCAAAACCGTGGCACCGGGCGGGACGTTCTGGTTGCTTGCCTGACATTCATGAAGCGGCCGTTTCGGTTGGCCAATAACTCATTCGGCCAGGTCGTCGAAAGAAATCGCCGAGCCGGTCAGGCTCTGGCTTCCGCGAGATGCACCGGCGTGGATCAAGCAAGACTTCCACATGTCGGCAGGTGATGCGCAATCGTGATCGATGCGTTCAAATCCAAGGTTCGGGAGAGCGCGATCGCTCTCCCGAACCTGAAAATCAGAGCCATGCGCGCGCGGCCTTGTCTGCCACTCTCTTCGAGAAAAAACGCAGCGAGTCTCCGAACATCATATCCAGTGAAAACGCGATAGGCAGCGCAATCAGAATGCTTTGCCCCCAGACCCGCAGCCACAGCCACGAGACACCGAACTCCAAGAGGCTGAAGACACCTGACAACGCCATCGACATGAAGGCGGACATGACCAAAGAGCCCGCGAGCCGTTGTAGACGATCATGACGCAACATGTTCGGCAACCTCCTGCATGGACAATGCCAAGGCCGCAGCGGACAGATCGGCCAGGGCGTTCGGCTCGGTGATGCGTCCGGTTTCGGCGTCATAAGCGTCATGAAAGCTCGCAACGGAAACCGCCGCCCTCAGGTCCGCGCCAAAAAACGGGGCCGAGCCTTTGGCCGCGGCCAGCACGCTTCCTGCGCCCCCCGGACCGGGAGAGGTCGCAAGATAGACGGTCGGTTTGTTCTGGAACACTTTCTGATCGATCCGGCTCGCCCAGTCGAAGAGGTTCTTGTAGGCCGCGGAATAGGATCCATTGTGTTCGGCAAAGGATACGATCACGCCGTCGGCGGAACCGATCTTGTGATAGAATTCTCTGGCTGCTTGCGGTTGGCCGATCTCCTTCTCGATATCTTCGCTGAAGATGGGCAGATCATAGTTGTTCAGGTCCAGGATCTCGATCTCGGCATTCGGAACCAGTGTTGCGGTAAACCGCGCCAGCGCCTTGTTGATCGAGTTCTTCGTGTTGCTTGCGCCAAACGCTACGATTTTCATGGGTGTTCTCCGATCGTTATTGGAAGGTTTCAGTGAATTGGATCAATACGAGGTTGCATCCGCTCTGCGTTTCCAGTTCGAGCGCATCACCCTCGATGATGTCGCCAGCCTTGACCGGCTCACCATTCGCTGTGGCGTGACCATTACTGAGAAACGCCACGAAACGATGCCCGGTACGGGCGGTTTGCCCGGGGTTCAGAAGACCGATCTGGCACGTCATCTTGCTCTCGAATGTGCCATCTGACCCGCCCAGCACCGTTGTGATCCGCCCCTGTTCAAGCGCGATGTCCCGGTAATCGGGCCTCAGCCCGCGTTTCGGAGGCAGAAACCAGATCTGCACCAGTTCCGTATGTTGACCGGTCAGATTGAATTCGGCGTGTTGCAGGCCGGTTCCCGCGCGTTGCACCTGGACACCCGGCCCCGTGATGGTTGTGCCGTGGCCGATAGTGCCCTCGTGGCCAATCTTGCCGTTGGGGATAAAGCTGATGATGTCCACATCCCGATGAGGATGCATCGGCGCCCCGTCTCCGGGTTTGTAATATCCCGTCGCCAGAGAGATGAAATCTCCCAATCCATGGCTGATGCCGAGGCGCTTTTCAGCGCCCGGAAAGGCACGCGGGCTCTGCACCATGCGGGTCTCGAAGATACCGGCAAAGCCACCTAACGGCAGGTCATCGCGGTGGATGATACGTGTGTTTGTCTGGGTCATCTCTGTTACTCGACTGTGTCCGAGAGCAACCTAGAACCGACCATCAGCAATTGATAATATCGTTTTTTCACTATTATGATCTAATTACTAGATCATCGTAAAGGCCCGACCATGACCCTGGAACAGCTGATTGTATTGAACGCCATTGTCGAACATGGCACATTTCGCGCCGCGGCAAGTCATTTGAACAAGGCTCAATCCGCCATCAGCCATATGATGAGAAAGCTTGAAGACGAGATCGGGTTCGAGTTGTTGTCGCGCGACGCCTATCGACCATCATTGACGGAACGTGGCGAGGTGATCTACCGCCATGCCACACGCGTTCTGCAACGTGTACAGGAACTCAAGTCGATCTCGGCGACGTTGCGCAGCGAGCAAGAGGCCGAAGTGGCACTGACCGTCACGGCCACTTACCCGCTGCCTCCGATCCTGTCCCTGGTCAGCGAGATGACGGCCCGGTTCCAGGCCACTCATATCAAGATGTCACGCGACAACATGGGGGGATCGCTGGAAAGGCTTCTGGCCGGAGATGTGCAGATCGCAATCTCGACCCTGGATGACGTGCCGCTGGACCGCATCGAGGCGCTGCCTCTGAGACCGGTCATGATGATCCCCGTTTCACATCCCGATTTTCCTGCCGCCCAGGACGACCGGATGAAATCGGATACCGAGATGCAAACCCATATCCAGGTTGTGGTATCCGACAGCGCTCGTGCAGCCACGCAAAGCAGGGGCATCCTGCCGGGTGGCTTGCGCTGGACGGTGTCCGACTTTGCCACCAAAAAGGAGATCCTTCTGGCGAATATGGGCTGGGGCGGTTTGCCCCAGCACATGATACAGGCAGAATTGGACGAGGGTTCCTTGGTGCCGCTCAACATCGAAGGCTACCCGCCGACACGGGTTTCGCATTATGCGATGCGCAGGCGTGATGTGACGCAGGGCACGGTTGCGCAAGCCATTTGGGACAGCTTGAGGATGTCGAAGACCCAAGACGCCTGACAAGACCCCAGCGAACAAGCTTTCGGTCGGACAAGACACCAGAAACCCGCCTTGGGGATTGCCCTTGTGCCGCTTGGCCGCGACGGCACGACAGAAGGACTGCACATCATTGAACACCATGGAGTTCGTGACGGCGAACGGCGGCCACTCTGTGAGATCGAAGCGCACAGCACTATCCGAGAAAAAGGCCGCTCCACCTTGGCTGCCGAGTGTGATCGAGGTCGCTCCCGATGCAGTCATTCCTGAGGTTCAGGCCACACGTCACATGGACCAGATCACGCCGGGGCGGGAGCGACCCCGGCGTGATCCTCCTCAGGCTCAGAGCCTGGCAAGATTCCAATCACCATCTGTGGCAGGAATGCCAGCGCTCTGGCGGGAGTGGGCCCGACAGGAACATCACAGTCGCAGCACGTGCACGGTGCAATGGGCGTGCCGAACCACCAATGCGGCGGTCGAGCCCAGAAAGAACTCCTTCATTCCCGGTCTGTGAGAGGCCAGAACGATGCAGTCTATGCCGTTGTTGTTGGCAAACTCGGTAATCGCCCGCCCGGCCGACTGGCTTTCGAGCAGAAGAGGAATGACACCGGTTTCCCCGCGCAGCCGCTCAGCCAGACTGGACTTTGCCTTGTTATAGGATTTCTCGGAAACACCTTCGTCCATGTAGTACATGATCTGCTTGTTAGGTGGTTCATGGACATGGACCGCGGTGATTTTCCCTCCCTCGGAAGACAGGGCGCGGGCTGCCGCAAGTGCCTGTTCACTGATGCCGTGTTCCAACGAAAGAGCGACCAATATATTGCTGTACATAGTTATCCTCGCGTTTCGGGTTTCTGTCGTTTCGCCGGCTCTCCCGGCCTGCCGCTTGTTCTCAAGTGTCAATTGTCGGGCCGGTTGCCGCGCATCCCGGAACCCAATCCGGGATGCACGATTGTTGTCTTGATCCGACGAGCCTTGGTCTGCGTGCCTTATTTCCCGAGCAGAAGGTCCGGCAAAAACAGGGCAAGCTCGGGAACGAACGTCGTCAGCATCAGCGTTGGCAGCCAGGCAAAGGTGATGAAGATCAAGGTCGGCCAAAGCATCCGCGAAACCGGCTCGTCACAGACCTGAGCACCCAGATAGAGCAAAGGTGCCGTCGGCGGGGTGATATTCGCCATGCCGAGGTTGACACCGATGACGGCAGCGAAATGGATCGGGTCCATCCCGGTACTCTGCGCGATGGGCAACAGGATCGGAGTCGCCAGAAGAAGGCCCGAGATATCATCCATCAGCATCCCGATCAGGATCATCACGACGTTGATCATCAGCAGGATGACGATCGGATTATCGGAAACCGAATAGACCAGGTCTTTGGCCAGCTGTGGCGCACCCTGTGCGATCAGGTTGTCCGATACGATCAGAACCATGAAGATCATGACCATCACCACGCCGATGGTGACCCCCGAACCCTGGATCGTTTGAGCCAGAGTTTTCCAGGTCAGGCCGCGGTAGAAATAGATCGCGATGGGGATCGAATAAACCACGGCGATACCTGCCGCTTCGGTGGGTGTCATGATACCACCATAGATCCCGCCGAGGATGATGAGAGGCATCATCAGGGCGGGCCCTGCCAGCCGTGCCTGACGACCGAAGGTTGGCAGGAAAGGCCTTGGCCGTTCCGTCAGGTTGATACCATCGTATTTGCGCAGCATGAACTGATTGACCACGATCAGCAGCGTGATCAGGATGATCGCCGGGATCACAGTGGACAGAAAGCATTTCAGAACGTGCTGCTGAGCAACCCATCCGTACAGGATGTGGGACGAGCTTGGCGGAATCAGAAGACCAAGTGGGCTTGCGGCAACAATGAGCGCAGCCGATTGGCCTCCTGGATAATTGGCCTTTTTCAGGTGTGGCATCATGATGCCGCCGATACAGGTCAGCGTGGCGTTCGCACTGCCTGAAATCGACCCGAAGACCCCGCAAGCCAAGACGCCGGCTGCGCTGAGACCACCCTTGATATGCCCGATGAACATTTCTGCGAGTGCGACAAGAGGCGCGGCGATCTTGCCTTTCTCCATGATGCCGCCGGCAATCATGAAGAGCGGGATTGCCAGAAGGACCAGTGATCGGATTCCCGTCGAACCCGTCGGCAGGTATCCCGTGATCGATTGATCCCCGACAAGAGCGATAAAGATCAGAACCGCGCCAAAGGCCACAAAGACGCTGACACCAAGAAGCAGCATCGCGCAGACGATAAGAAGACTACCGGTGATGATCATTTTGCGGCCCTCCTGGACAGGTCGGATTTCAGCGGAAGGCCAAGGCCCTTGCGGATATGAACGTAGAGGTAGGCAGCGGTGAACATCGCCATGAAGCCGAAGGCGATCATGATCCCGATCCGCCAACTGACGAACGGAATGCGCAACACGGGGGTCGCTCGCAAACGAGGGAACGAGAAATCGTCAAGCAGCGAGACATAGCACGCGTAAACAAGAAACAGGATCACCAGCAATTCGACCACCAGCACGACAAACCCGCGCCACCAGATCAGCCGGGGGTTCTGGATCACGATCCCGAGTATGTCTGCATTGATGTGCAGATTTCGCGCCGAGGCGAGGACAGCACCGGCAAAAAAGCCGACGATGCTGATCCCCAGAAGCCATTCCTCGTAGGCAAAAAGGTCGCCGCCGAATCCGTATCTGATCACGACCACGGCGCCGAATGTGAATGCCATCAGAAACCCTGTGAACATCACGATCTGCCGCATGACCAATGCTACCAACTTCATGGGATAGCCAATGACAGCAGGCAGTTCGTCGGTGATCCTTTGCGGGCGGTTGCTTTCCTCGTCGAGGATGACCGGCGGCCGTTCGTCCAATGTACTGGACATTTTCTCCCTCCCTTCCCTTTTACGCTGCAAAGCAAAAGGGGCCGGCTGTTGCGCCGGCCCCCGCTGGTCAGTTGTTCTTGGCTGCCAGCAGACGGTCGATGATGTCCTGCCCGACGTTCTTGGCCATTGACGGCCAGACCTTTTCCTGGACATGCGCGGCCATTGCGGCTTGCTCTTCGGCGCTCAGGCTCAGGATGGTGTAGCCCTTGTCGAGCAGCTTCTGCCCAAAGACCTCGTCGTTCTCGCGATTGTATGCAAAGAAGTCGTCCGAGGCCTTGCTCATCGCCGCCTGCAGGGCATTGCGCTGTTCGTCGTTCAGCTTGTCCAGCGTCCTCTGCGACGCATAGAAGGTCGTCAGTTCAGAGATCGAGTTGTATTCGACGAAATGCGTACCGACGTCTGACTTTGCGAAGATGGAGTAGGTCGCGGTCTTGGTGCAGCAGATCGCGCCATCGACGATGCCGGACTGGATTGCCGGGAAGATGTCACCCCAGGCCATCGTGGTTGCCTGGAAGCCGAGCTCTTCGACCATCGATTTCACGACGCTCGAAGACCAGACACGAATGTTCATGCCCTTGTCTTCGAAAGTGTTCCAGTTGGTCGGTTCCTGCGTGGCAACGATGCCGACGAAACCTTCCGGGTTCTGGGCCATGATCTTGACCCCATATTCCCCGGTAATTTCTTGCAGGATCTTGTTATACTCGGAATCCATGTTGCGCATGATGTTGTTCATGTCGTCCCAGCCGCTCACAAGGAACGGCATTGAAAGGAACTCGAGCCGGGGATCGGTATCCGCATAGATAAAGGCAGCGGCCAGATCGATATTGCCGCGCGCCACGTCCTCGAACAGTGCCTCGCCCGAGCCGAGCTGGTTTGCCGGAAAGACTTCAATCGTCAGTCCGACATTCGCTGCCGCAACGTCGGCCGCGACCTGCTCCATCATCTTCGTGCCCTGATGGTCGATCGGGAACACGCCGGCAAAGCGCAGCTTCATGTCATCTGCGGCTGCCGCGGTCGACATCACTGCGCCGATGGCGCCCGCAATCATGACGTTCTTGATCTTGTTCAAACTCATTTGGGTTTGTCCTCCTGTTGGCGAGTTGCGCCCGTCCCGTGACGGGCAATGATTTGCTCAAGACAGCAAATTTCTGGGATCTTCGAATTTGTGAGTAATGGTGCGGAGCGCCGTGTTGACCCCGTTCACCAGGCGATCATTCCGGGGCAACGCCGCCTTGGGGCCGCTGTCAGCCAAAGACATGGCACGCGGCAGGGTCACGTTGTCAGCAACACAGACCGAGGTGAGAGCGACACTATCCGGCGTTTTGGCGATGCAATATCGCACGACACCATCCACCACATGAAAAGGGTCGGCACGATTTGTCGCCTTGGATTTGGCAACGGCAACCGCTTGGCCCAATGTCTGCGCGCCTACCAGCGGAACCTGCCCGGACCGCGCACCTGTCACGGGCTTGAATACCGATTGGGTTTCTTCTTGATGCGGCGAAGCAAAGATTTGGCCACGCCTGTCGTGTCCGATCAAATCGATCGGGGATGCATCTTTCATGATCTGGGTCCTTCAGGGAAAATCAGTCAGGGGTCATGGCAGGTCCGCCAGAACCTCGCCCAGTGTTTGGCACAGAGTTACGATTTCGGGCTCGGAGATGATCAGCGGCGGAGACAACGCGATGATGTCTCCGGTGACGCGGATCATGATCCCAGCGTCCCAGGCCCGTTTCATCGCCTCGTAGGCCCGCGCTCCCGGTGCGCCATCACGTGACGCAAGCTCAACGGCACCGACCAGCCCCAGGTTCCGAATATCTATGACATTCGGCAAACCTTTCAGCGCATGCATCTGTTCCTCCCAAACCCGCGACAACAACGCGGCACGCCTGAAAAGATCGTTTTGTTCGTAGCTCTCAAGCGTTGCCAGGGCCGCCGCGCAGGCCATCGGGTTGGCTGAATAGGTATAGCCGTGGAACAGTTCGATGGGCGCATCCGCGTTTTCCATGGCGGAGTTGTAGATTTCGTCCCGCACGATCACGGCACCCATCGGGATGATGCCGTTTGTCAGCCCCTTCGCAGTGGTGATGATATCCGGGGTGACCTCGAAATACTCCGCAGCCGTGGCCGCGCCCAAACGGCCAAAGGCTGTAATCACCTCGTCGAAAATCAGGAGGATACCGTATCGGTCGCAGATTTCGCGCAGTCGTTTCAGATAGCCTTTTGGCGGCAACAGAACGCCCGTCGAGCCCGCCATCGGTTCGACGATCACTGCCGCGATGGTCGAGGCATCATGCAGGGCGACAATACGCTCCAGATCATCGGCAAGCTCTGCTCCATGAGCCGGGCACCCACGCGAGAAAGCGTTACGCTCAAGTTCATGCGTATGCGGCAAATGATCGACACCCGTCAGCAATGACCCGAAATACATCCGGTTCTTGACAATCCCGCCGACGGAAATGCCACCAAAGCCGGTCCCGTGATAACCGCGCTCCCGTCCGATCAGCCGAGTCCGCGACGCATCACCCCGCATCCGGTGGTAGTGCAATGCGATCTTCAGTGCAGTATCGACCGATTCAGACCCGGAATTGGTGAAGAATGCGTGGTTCATGCCCTCGGGCATCAAGGTCGTCAGCCTTGAGGAGAGTTCGAATGCCTGCGGATGCGAGAATTGAAAACTCGGAGCATAGTCCAGCTCTTGGACCTGGCGCTGCAAGGCCTCTACGATCAACGGATCGCGATGCCCAGCGTTGACGCACCAGAGACCGGCCGTACCATCCATGACCTTCCGACCGTCGGCGCTGGTAAAAAACATGCCTTCGGCAGACTGGATCATCCGTGGGTCGCGCAGGAAATCGCGATTTGCCGTGAATGGCATCCAGAACGATGTCAAAGTGTTGCGCTTATCGAGCACCGGAAATCCCTCTTGGTGATTTTTAATATTGTTGACATGTTTGCAGATGCGCCGAATGCTGTGCAGCCGGTTTTGTAGAGATCTCTAAGACGTTGAAAAATCGGGGGCGCCAGACTATTCTGCTTTCGATCGAAAGCAGGAAAGCGCCGTGGGAGAATCCATCACATCAGATTTGGAAGTCGCGCGGCGATTGCGCTTGATTCGAACGTCGAAGGGTTTGAGTCAGCGTGAAATGGCGAAGAGAGCAGGCGTCGGCAGCGGAACGATCTCACAGATCGAAAGTGCCTCGACCCAACCGTCAGTGGCGCTTCTCAAGAAAATTCTTGCGGGTGTTGATGTGAATCTGGGTTTTTTCTTCAGCTTCGAGTTGAAGGACGACGAAGGCTTCTTTTTTCCCCATAGCGGTATGCGCGACCTTGGCTCTCACGGTATTTCCTACCTTCTCGTCGCGGGTGAGCGGCGGAATCGCAAGCTTCAGATGCTGATAGAAGAATATGCAGTCGGCGCAGAGTCCGGTCGCACCGCGCTTTCGCACGAGGGCGAGGAATGCGCGGTGGTCATCGAAGGCAGGCTTGAGGTTACTGTCGATGGCCAATCCCGTGTTCTGGGACCCGGCGACGCTTACTATTTTTCCAGCATCCTTCCCCATCGGTTCCGGAATGCAGGTGACACCGCCTGCAAAGTGATCAGCGCATGCACGCCATCCTCGTTCTAGGACAAACACCCGGACGCTTGCTTTTTTCGCCTGCAACTCTGTCCTGTTGATATCGGGCTATTCGCGCGGCAATCATCAATGACGGCCAGGCTTCGGACCCTTTGCGAGGGGCCGGAGCAGCCGGGCTCAAAGTCCAACGGCCAGCGCATGTTTGACATCCCTCGGCTGGCATCGGCGTCCACGTTTCGCGCGCCGATTACCGGGCTATTGCATTGTGTTCACCCCGATAATCTGCGCCTCGGTGAAAAAGCTACTCGCATTCGCCCGCTCGTTCAGAGTGGGCGCAGCCTCTGCACGACGCTGAGGGAAGTCGCGGGAGGTTGGTCAGCAGACATTCGGTCGCTGGTCTTTACCAGCGGCAGACCACAACGCACCGCGCCGGATGATCTCGGTGACCTGGGGGATCTTCAGATCGGCAAGCTCGTGCCCGATCGAGCAATAGAACACGCGCCCCTTGTCCCAGCGGCGCTTCCAGACGACCGGTATCACCGTACCCTCGATCCACCACAGGTGATCTCCGGAAAACGTGGTTGTGGCCAAAACCTCGTTCGAGGGGTCGACCAGCATGTAATACTGCTCGGATGTCAGGCGAAAACTGCGGATGCCCTGCACGATTGGATCGTCCGGCTTGCAGATGGTGACATCATAGTCGATGTAATCCTCTTTCGGCTGGAGATTGTCGGGCCAGCCCGGCGGGTGGGCGACGAACTGGCCTCCGATCAGGAAGTGATAGGTCGGGCGGTCGCGGAACGCGTCACCCATATGCCCGTGCCAACCGGCAAGGCCACAGCCTTCGCCAATCAGCTTGAGCAGTCCGTCTTCCTGTGGCTTGGTCATGTTGCCGAACTCTTCGCGGTGACCGGACCGGGCAGAGGACCAGATCGGCGTAATGAGGCTCAGATCTGCCAGCTCTTCGGGCCGCTCCAGCGGCTCCAGCGTGTCATAAATGTCGACCGCAAAGCCACTGGCCTCGAGCAGGTCCTTGTACCACTCGGCGAAATGGGTCGGGGCATGCCCCTGCCAGCCGCCCACGAAAAGCGCAGCTTTCATGACTTTTTTCCTCGCATGTAATTCAGGATCGCGGCCATGTCGCGGGCACCAAATCCCTCGGCCTCGGCCTGTTTCAAAATGGCCAATGTACGCAACCCCTGTGGCATCCCGGTGCCCAGCTTGTGGGCCAGGTCGGCAGTGACCTCCATATCCTTGCGCGCCAGCGCCACGGTGAAGGTGACGTCATGGCCGGCCTCGTCGAGGTAAAGCGGACGGCGGTATTTCAGCATCGGTGCGCAGGCCGCAGAGGCCTCGATCACGTCAAAGGCAACCTCGGGCGCAATCCCCGCTGCCTCGGCCAGGGTCATTGCCTCGGCCAGGGTCTGGTTGATGCCGTGGATCAGCGAATTGACCGCCAGCTTCATCACCGCGCCTGCACCGGTTTCCCCAAGGTAGAGGGTCTGTTTTCCCATCGCGTCGAAAAGCGGCTGCACCGGCGCGGCGCTTTCGGCGTCGCATCCAGCCATGATCACCAGCTGTGCCTCTGCCGCCGCCTGCGTCGCGCCCGAGACCGGGGCGTCGATAATCCTGACACCGCTGCGAGCGGCATCTGCAAGAGCTCGAAGGTGATCAGGGCTCATCGTGCCCATTTCGACGAAACGGGTCGCGCGCTGACCGGCGAACAGCCCGTCGGGCCCGAAATGCACCACCCGCGACGCGGGATCATCGGCCAGCATCGTCACAACCACATCCACCGTATCCGAGAGCGTGCGCGGGCTGTCGGCCACCGCGCATCCCAACTCGGCCGCCAAGGCGTGCGCCTTGCCCAACGAGCGAGTCCACAGCCTCAGATCGAACCCGGCCCGCGCGAGGTTGCGTGCCATACAAGCGCCCATCCTACCCAGCCCGACAAAGCCAACGCGCATCACGCCACCTGCGCGCCGCTCTCGACTCCGATCCCGGAAATCGCCTGGATCAGATTGTCCTCGGTCACCTCGTCCGAGGTAAAGGTGCGGATGATCCGGCCGTGATACATTGCGACGATCCGGTCCGAGACATGCAGTACCTCGGGCATTTCCGAGCTGATTACGATAATCGCATAACCTTGGGCCGCCAATTCGCGGATCAGGTTGTGAATTTCGGATTTTGAACCGACGTCGATGCCGCGGGTCGGTTCGTCCACGATCAGCACGTTTGGATGCATCGACAACCATTTGCCGATGACGATCTTTTGCTGGTTGCCACCCGAGAGGTTGCCGACAAGCTGCTTCCAGCCCGGCGTGCGGATATCGAGGCGGTCGCGGTACTGGTCAAAGATCGCAATCTCCGAGCCTTCGGCCACGAAAGGTCCAGCCTTTAGGTCGTCGACCTGGGGAAGGGTCATGTTGTCCCGGCAATTCATGCCCAGCACCAGGCCCTGGCCCTTGCGGTCCTCGGGCACCAGCGAGATACCGCGCGCGATGGCATCGGCGGGGGAGTGGATGCGGGTTTGCTCGCCATCGAGAAGGATGGTTCCCGCCGAGGGTTCGCGCAGGCCGAACAGGGTCTCGGCAATCTCGGTGCGCCCCGCCCCGACGAGGCCGTAGAACCCGACAACCTCGCCCCGGCGCACCTCGAAACTCACATCGCGATATAGATCGCCGCAGCTCAACCCGCGCACTTCCAGAACGACGCTGCCCAACTCGTGATGGTTTTCGTTGCGGCTGAGATCCAGCTTGCGCCCGATCATTAGCTGGGTGACGGCTTCCTCATCGGTCTCGGCGGTGTTGACGGTGCCGCGATAACTGCCGTCGCGCAACACGCTGATCCGGTCCGTGATCTTGAAGATCTCTTCCATCCGGTGCGAGATATAGATGATGCCGACGCCATGCGCCTTGAGATCGGCAATAACGTCGAACAGAACCACCTTCTCGGCATCGGTGAGAGAGGCGGTGGGTTCGTCGAAGATCACGGCCTTTGCGTCGACCGTCAGCGCCCGTGCGATTTCCACCATCTGCTGATTGGCAATCGACAGCTCTCCGACCAGTGTCCTGGCGTCGAACTTGACTTTCAGCTTGTCCAGAATGGCGTTGGTCTTGGCGTAAAGAGAGGTCCAATCCACCCGGCCAAAGCTCTTCCGGGGCAACTCGCCCAGATAGATGTTCTCTGCAACTGAGAGCTCTTCGGCAAGACTCAACTCCTGGTGAATAAAAACGATGCCTTTGGATTTCGCCTCAAGCGGCGAAGCCATCACTGCTGGCTCTTCGCCGACAACGATTTTGCCTTCGTCGGGCTGATAGATCCCGCCCAGAACTTTCATCAGGGTGGACTTGCCCGCGCCGTTCTCGCCCATCAGGGCATGAACTTCACCAGGCATGACGGAAAACGATACCCCGTCCAGGGCACGCACACCAGGAAAGGTCTTGACGATGCCTTCCAGGCGCAGGGCGGGTGTTTTTTCGCTCATGTCCGCAACTCCTCTTTGCCCTTGATGTTCAGTTGACGATCCAGGAACAGGACCGCGATCAGGATGAGGCCGATCACCAGGTTCACGGTCTCGGTGTCCGCCCCGATATGGCCCAGCCCCTTGCGCAGAAGCTGGATTGCCAGCACACCGCCAAAGGTCGAGACGATCGACCCCGCACCCCCGGTCAGCTTGGTGCCGCCAAGCACAACGGCGGTAATCGCCCAAAGTTCGAAGAGCATGCCGTCATTGGGATTGACCGACCCGCTTTCGGAATAAAACACCACCGCCGACAGCGCCGCGAGAAAGCCGATGATCATGAAATTGATCAGCATGTGCGGGCCGACGCGGATGCCGGCATTCACCGCCGCATCGCGATTGTCGCCGATGGCATATGCGTTACGTCCATGCACGGTTCGGGTCATCACGAACCACAGGAAAAGGGTGACGGCCAGAAGGAACCAGGTTGCGGTATGCAGCCCGAGAAACTGCGCCTCGGAAAAATCGACCAGCGTCCAGTTCAGGTGGCTGGTGGGCTGTTCTCCGTTATACATGAACACCAGACCGCGAAAGCCGAGCATCGACCCCAGCGTGACGATGAATGCATCGACCCCGGTCTTCCAGACGATGATGCCATTGATCGCGCCCAGGAGAACACCGGTCAGCAGCGCCAACAGCCACGCCACCGGGATCACCCAGTCTCCCAAGCCCGCGAAGATCGGCCAGGTCATGCTGTCGAGGAGCACGATGGCGGCAAGCGCATAGGTGGCCCCGACGCTCAGGTCGATATTGCCGTTGATCATGACAATGGTCATGCCAAGCGCGATGATTCCGATCGGCGCCGATTGTTTGAACAAGAGCAGCATGTTGTCGAAATCCATGAACGCCTTGTCCGAGACTGAAAGATATTCACCGGCGATCGAGAAGAAGACCAGCTCGACGGCGATGAAAGCCCAGATCGCGCCACGCTTGAGAAATGTGCTGAGAGTTCCGGGTTTCATGTCCATTTCCTCACGCGATTGGCGACCAGAGCTTGCCGCGCTTGGCCGCGATGTCGAGCCAGACAGCAAGGATGATGATGATCCAGGTGACGATGAACTGGGCGTAGAACTGCAGGCCCACCAGCAGCAGACCGTTCTGGATGAAGCCCAGGATCAGCACGCCGATCACTGTTTTGAAGATCGTGCCGGACCCGCCCAGGAGCGACGCACCACCGAGGATGACGGCGGCGAGCACTTCAAGCTCCATGCCCTGGCCGACGGTGTTCTGGCTGCCAAGGCTGCGGCTGGCTTGCAACAGGCCGGCGGTGGCCACACAAAATGCCGACATCAGGTAGCACATGAATACCACCCGCGCGCGGCGGATGCCTGAGAACGTGGCCGCGACGCCGTTGCCGCCGACGGCATAGACCTTGCGCCCGAACGGGGTCTTCGACAGGAGCATTCCCAGCACGGCCGCCAGAGCCACGAAAATCAGGATGGGAACCGGTATGCCCAACGCCTCTCCTTGACCGAAGACCTTGAACCAGGTCCCCTCCTTGTCGGCGATGTCCATGTTCTTACCACCGGAATAGGTCAGCGTCAGGCCGTGTACGGCCGACAGCATACCCAATGTCACAATTAGCGAATTGAGCTTCAGGTAGCCCACGAGAAAGCCGATGAACGCGCCCAGGCACAAGGTCATGGCGAACATCGCCGGGATCGCCAACGCCGGGCCGATCTTGTCGTGCAGGTCCAGCACCACGATGGTCGAGAAAGACATCATCGAGCCGACCGAAAGGTCGAGATTTCCGCTGATCACCACAAAGGTGACCCCAAGCGCCATCACGCCCAGAATGGCCGACGAGCGCACCACGCCCATGATGTTATCAGGGTCGAGAAACCGCGCATTGGCGATTGTGAACCCGATCATGAACAAGACAAAGGCGACCAGGATACCTTGCCGGGCAAGAAATCCACCGAGTTGCTCTTTTGTCAGTCCTGCCATGGCGCTTTCCCCTCTGCTGCCCGCACGGGCGGTCACACCAGCGTCATGCCGCCGTCGATCATCACGATCTGGCCGGTCATGTAGTCGCTGTCCTTCGATGCCAGGAACGTGGTCGTTCCCGTGATGTCCTGCGGTGTGGCGACGCGGCCCTTCAGGATATCGGACGAAAACTCCTCCATCGCCTGGCCTGGCCGCTCGGCGGCACCGATTGCCATCAGGTCCTGATCGACCTGCTCCCACATCTCGGTCGCCACCACACCCGGAGCGAACCCCGTGACCGTGATATCATGTTTGGCCAGATCGCGCGCACCCGATTGGGTAAGCGAGACGACACCCCATTTCGATGCGCAATAGGGCGCCACGTTGTCAAAGCCCTGTCGGCTGGCGATCGACGCGGTGTTGACGATCTTGCCGAAGGAACCCTGACGGATGAACTGCCGGGCTGCTTCCTGCATGCCGATCAGGCAACCCAGCCCGTTCACATCGGTGATGAAGCGCCAGTTTTCCTCGGTCACATCGAGGAAGTTCATCGGCTTGTTGACGCCGGCATTGTTGAACTTGACATCCAGCTTGCCGAAGAGACCCACCGCGTGGGCGATCATCGCCCGGACCTGTGCGCGGTCGGTCACATCGACTGTGGCATGAGTCACCAGTCCACCGCCCGCGGCGGCCCGTTCGGCGTTGGCCGCGGCTACCTCGGCCACCTTTTCACCATTGATGTCGGCAAAACAGACATCCGCGCCTTCGTCCAGCAGAGCTTCGCCAATAGCGCGCCCAATGCCCTGGGCGGCGCCGGTCACGATGCAAGAACGACCCGAAACTCGGCCCATGCTCTCCTCCCCGGGAAAACGTTGTGATCTGGATTGAGAACCGGGCGCGGCGATGCGCGCCCGGAAACAAGCGGGTCCTAGAAGACCGGCTTGGTGAAGTCGCCCATGTTGTCCTGGGTGATCTTCGGCGTGTCGAAGTAGTTCAGGAACGGAACTTCGACACCGTTCAGCACGTCGATGGCGGTTTTCAGGGCAGCTTCGGCATCGTCGACCGGAGACTGATAGATCGACCCCCAGTATTCACCTGCGGCCATGGCCTCGTACCCCACGGCAAAGTTGGTGGCGCCGACAAAGATGATGCCGTCGCGGCCGGCGGCCTTGGCGGCGTTCAGGGCGCCGACGCCCATGTTGTCGTCGCCAGCATAGACACCGTCGATATCGTCATACTTGACCAAGAAGGCTTCCATGACCTGTTGCGATTTCTCGCGGTTCCAGTCGCCGGGCTGCTGGTCGATCTGCTCGACGTTCGGGCAGACCTCGGGCAGGCGATCGTTGAAGCCCTTGGCGCGTTCGATGGCGGTGGTGTAGCCGGGCTGGCCGGTGATGTGCACGACCTTGGCCTCGTTCTCGATGCCCATGGCCTTGAACTTGTCGCACATGATCTCGGCCGAACGTGCACCCTGGGTGATGTTGTCGGGGCCGGAGAAGGATTTGACGAAGCCGAAGCCCTGCTCGGCGATGTTCGAATTGGTCACGATGACCGGGATACCGGCCTTGTGGGCCTTGCGCACGGCGGGGATCACGGCCTCGCCGTTGGTCGGCCAGATGATGATTGCATCGACTTCTTGCTGGATCAGGTCCTCCACCTGCGCGATCTGGCGCGCGACATCACCACCGGCGTCCAGAACCACGGTTTCGACATCGGCGTTGGCGTCGGCCGCCGCGATGAAGGCCTGCTCGTAGGTGGTCTGATAGCTGTCCACGCCCACGTTGTTCTGAGTGATGCCGATTTTCATGGTTTCGGCCGTGGCAGCGCCGGCAAAGGCCAGAGCGGCAGCTGTGGTCGTTGCAAGTACGTTGCGAAATCTCATGCGGGTCTCCTCCCGGATTAATCCAGTTGCGATAACTGTTCTCAGAGCCCCTCCCGGGCCGAGAATCATCATCCTGTCATGTTGGACGAATGCGCAGCAGCATGCAGGTTCGAGCCAATCCGAAATGCAGGCAAAATATCCGAATTGAACTTGCTGATATCCAAAATGAACATTTTTGCGATACGGTCCGGATGCCAATTTGAACATTTTGCGGAGGACCAGCGCGATGACAGATTCAGCTTCGTCCAAAATGAATAAATCTGCAAGCGAAGGCATATCGCACAACGCAAGGATACGGAAAATCTCGATGAATGCCATGAAGGGACATATGGACCAGGGTTCGGCTGCGCCTCAGGCAAAGTCCGAGATGCTCCAGATGGTGTCCTTTCTGGATGATCTGAGCGATGAGCTTGATCGCGGGATGGATCTGGTCGTGCCCAATCCTTACCTGCGAATGGCGCTGCATCTGCTTGAGGGATACTTCGACGCCAAGACCATCACTCCCACCTCGTTGATCGGGGCCAGCCAGGTTCCATACGCGACAGCGACCCGGCGCATGAAGGAGATGCTGGACGCTGGACTGATCGAGCAGCGCCCGCGCACCAAAAGCGGCAAGAGCTTCTCGATGCATCCCAGCGAGAAACTGCTGGATCACTGGGCCAAGTTGTCGAGCCGCATTCGCCGCCTTGCAGAGGCACAGTTCGGCGGGCGTGAGCGCGGGACTGATACCAAGGATTACTTCTTTGGCGGCTCCTACATGTCGGCCCAGACGGTTCCACCTCTGAAAGTTCTGCCTGAGCCGTTGAAAGTGCCGGGCGGCGTCCGTGTGCTGGTGCATGGAGATCCGACCTTCATGGTCATGGAAACCCTCAAGCGCCAGTTCGAACAGGCCATCGGCAGCCAGATTCACCAGCGCGCCTTTTCCATCGACCGTTTGCGCGAAGAGGCGCTGCGCAATGCCGAACGCAAGACCAGTCGCTACGATATCATCGCCCTGGACCTGCCCTGGGTCGGCGAATATGCCGAGCGTGGCATGCTGATGCCGCTGGACGAGGCGATGGATATCGCGCGGCTTGATCCGGCGGATTTTCATACCGCCGGGTGGAAGGCCGCGCATTGGGGCGGGCGCCCGTATGGCGTGCCGGCCCAGACCACGCCCGAGCTTCTGTTCTATCGCAAGGACCTGTTTGCCAAGGCCGGGTTGGAACCGCCCGCAACGACCGAGGGCCTCTTGACGGCCGCTGCGGCATTGCATGACCCCGCACGCGGGCGTTACGGCATCGCCTGGAACGCCGCGCGCGGCACTGCTCTGGGGCATACCGTCTTGATGACCATGGCCGATTTCGGCCAGCCGGTGCTGAACCTGCCGAAAATCGCGGGCGGGTTCGAAACCGACCGCCTGTCCGACCGCAACTATCAGCCGACCATCGACACCGAGGCGGGCTTGCACGCCGCCGAGTTCCTGATGGAACTGCTGAAGTATTCCCCCCCCGACATCCTGTCGATGTCCTGGTACGAGCGCGTCCGTCCTTACGCGGCGGGCACCATCGCGATGGCCTATGGCTATACCCTGCTCGCGCCCTATTTCGAGCTGGACGAAAGCTCGCCAGCCTGCGGTCAAACCGGATACCTGCCGCATCCGGCTGGCCCCGGTGCGTCACCGGTCGCACCTGTGGGCGGCTATGTCATGGGCATCCCGGCCAACCTGCCACCAGACAGGGTGCCCGCAGCGGTCGAAGCGCTGACCGTGTTTACCTCACCTGCGGCGCAGAAGATGTATGTCCAGAACGGCAGTCGGACAAATCCCCGCTACTCGGTCGGGGCAGACCCCGAAGTCCGCCGCACCTCGCCGATCTTCGAGGCGGTGGACGGGATGTCCTGGCGCGACGAGTTGCAATTCTGGCCACGCCCGCCGGTGCCCGAGATCTGCGACATCATCCAGATCTGCGGCGAGGAATTTCACGACATGCTGCGTGGGATCGTCCCCCCGCGAGAAGCTTTGCGCAAGGCCCAAGATCGGGCGGATGCGCTGATGCGACACCACAAGACAACCTGACCTGAGGAGGAATGACCCATGGACCCCGATCGCCTGAAAGGTAAGAACATTCTGATCACCGGTGCCGCGCGCGGCATGGGGGCGGCCAATGCCGAGGCCTTTGCCGCACAGGGGGCAAATGTCTGTCTTGCCGATCTGGACGGAGACGAGGCCCGGAACGTGGCCGATCGCATCAACGCGGCCGGCAATGGCCGCGCTATTGCGGTCAATTGCGACGTGACCAAGAGGGAAGACAATGCCGCAGCGGTGGCGGCCACGGTCGAGGCGTTCGGGTCGATCAATGTGGGCCTGTTCAACGCGGGTCTCAACAAACCCCGGTTCTTTATGGATATCGACGAAGACAACTGGGACATGATCATGAACGTCAATACCAAGGCGATGTGGCTGGGGATGCAGGAAACCGCCCGCCAGATGATCGCCCAGGGACCGATGGAGGATCACCCCTACAAACTGATCAACGTGGGCAGCATCGCCTCGCGCAAGCCGCTGGTGGATGTCACCGTCTACTGCACCTCGAAATACGGCTGCCTTGCCTTGACCGAGTGCGGCGCGCTGGGTCTTGCCGAGCACAACATCACCGTGAACGGCTATGCGCCGGGTGTCGTGGTGACCCCGCTTTGGGAGCAGCTGGACAAGGATCTTGTCGAGATCGGTTTCAAGGAACGGGCCGGGCAGGCCTATGACGACATCGTCGAGAACAATCTGGTGATCAAGCGCGTGTCCTACCCCGATGACATCACCGGCACGGCCTCGTTCCTCGCATCGAACGACAGCGACTACATGACCGGTCAGATGATCTCGATCGACGGTGGCTGGGTCACCAAGTAACGAAGTAAACAACTGATTTTCATCAACAAACGGGTGCGCAACTCCGCACCCGAAGGAGCCTTACATGTCACGCGCACTGATGCCCAACATGCTTACCCCGCAGGATCTGGAACCCAATTGGGAATGGCGCGACAAGCTGCCGGCCTGGGGGCACATGTCGGTCGATTTCGAACGCCGCATCGACCATGACCGCCTGCGGCGGTATCGCCTGGCCCGGACCCGGCAGGCGCTGCAGAACTCGCCCGCCGGTACGCTGCTGCTGTTTGACGTGAACAACATCCGCTATGTCAGCGCCACCAAGATCGGCGAATGGGAGCGGGACAAGATGTGCCGTTTCTGCCTGTTGACCGGTGACGACAGCCCCTATGTGTGGGATTTCGGCTCCGCCGCACAGCACCACAAGCTCTATTCCGACTGGCTGGAGCCGGACCATTGCCTGGCAGGCGTCGTCGGCATGCGCGGCACCATCCCGCCCGAATTCGGACTGATGAAGAAATACGCCAAGCAGATCGCAGGTCTTATCCGCGACGCCGGCATGGGTGATATGCCGGTGGGTGTGGACTATGCCGAAACGGCGATGTTCCACGCACTACAGGAAGAAGGCCTGCACGTGATCGATGGCCAGCAGATCATGCTGGCAGCGCGCGAGATCAAGAACTGGGACGAGATCCAGCTTCTGACCCAGGCGGCCTCGATGGTCGATGGCGTCTACCACATGATCTATGAAGAGCTGAAACCGGGTGTGCGCGAGAATGACATCGTCGCCCTGTCGAACAAGATGCTCTATGAGATGGGCAGCGACGATGTAGAAGCCATCAACGCCATTTCGGGCGAGCGTTGCAACCCGCACCCGCACAACTTCACCGACCGGCTGTTCCGCCCGGGCGATCAGGCCTTCTTTGACATTCTGCAAAGCTATCAGGGCTATCGCACCTGCTACTACCGGACCTTCAATATCGGCCGGGCGACGCCCGCGCAGAACGATGCCTATGTCAAGGCGCGCGAATGGATCGACGCTTCGATCTCGATGATCAAACCCGGCGTGACCACCGACAAGGTCGCCGAAGTCTGGCCCAAGGCCGAGGAATTCGGCTTTCCCAACGAGGACGCGGCCTTTGGCCTGCAATTCGGTCATGGCCTTGGCCTTGCGTTGCATGAACGGCCCATCATCAGTCGCGCGGTCAGCCTGGATCATCCGATGGAGATCCAGACCGGCATGGTCTTTGCGCTCGAAACCTATTGCCCGGCGGCCGATGGCTATTCCGCCGCGCGCATCGAGGAAGAGGTCGTAGTGACCGAGACCGGCTGCGAAGTGATCTCGCTCTTCCCGGCCGAAGAGCTGCCGATCGCCAATCGCTACTAACCTCCCCGAGACTGCCCGGACCTTCGGGTCCGGGCGATTTTGTCAAGGATATCGCCCATGAACCCCGCCAATAAGACATCGAACGCAGAGGACTATCTGCGCATGTACCGCCAGATGGTGCGCATCCGCACCTTCGAGGACAACGCCAATCAATTGTACCTGTCGGCGAAGATGCCAGGGCTGACGCATATGTATTCCGGCGAGGAAGCCGTCGCTGTGGGCATCTGCGAGGCGCTGACCGATGACGACCGCATTACCTCGACCCACCGGGGCCACGGCCATTGCGTGGCCAAGGGTGCCGCGTTCAAGGAGATGTTCTGCGAACTGCTGGGCAAGGAAGAGGGTTATTGCCGGGGCAAGGGCGGCTCGATGCATATCGCCGACCAGAGCCATGGCAACCTGGGCGCGAACGCTATCGTCGGCGGGTCGATGGGCATCGCCACCGGATCGGCGTTGCGCGCCAAATTGCAGGGTTCGGACGATGTGACAGTCTGCTTCTTCGGTGACGGCGCCACCGCGCAGGGGCTGTGGTACGAAGTGATGAACATGGCGGCGCTTTGGGGCCTGCCGGTAATCTATGCCTGCGAGAACAACGGCTATTCTGAATACACCAAGACGGACGAGATCGCTGCCGGGTCACTGACCGCCCGTGCCGAGGCCTTTGGGATCGAGGCGCATACGGTCGATGGACAGGACGTTCTGGCCGTTAACGATTTGACCCAGAAACTGGTTGCCCGGGCGCGCAAGGGCGAAGGCCCGTTCATGATGGAACTGATGACCTATCGCTATCACGGTCACCATGTCGGCGACATCAACCGCGAATACTATCGGCCCAAAGAAGAAGAGCAGGATTGGAAGGATAACAAGGATCCTATCACCCTCTTCGGCGCATACCTGACCAAGGAAGGGATCGCCAGCACCGAGGAGCTCGAGGCGATGCAGGCCGAGATCCGCGACGAAGCCAAGGCCGCCGTCGAATACGCACTCAACGCCAAATACCCCGATGCTGTCGAAGTCGACATGCACGTTTTTGCGGATTGAGGAGAGAGAATATGCGAAACATCACCCTGTCCCAGGCCGTGAACGAAGCCCTGGCAGAGGAAATGCGCCGGGACGAGACCGTATTCATCATCGGCGAGGACGTGGCCGAGGCCGGCACGCCCTTCAAGGTGCTGTCCGGTCTTGTCGAGGAGTTCGGAACGACCCGCGTGATCGACACGCCGATTGCCGAACCGGGCTTCATGGGCATGGCCGTCGGCGCGGCCATGACCGGCGCGCGTCCGGTGGTCGACCTGATGTTCGGCGACTTCATTTTTCTGATCATGGACCAACTCTGCAATCAGGCCGCCAAGACGCATTACATGTCGGGCGGAAAGCTGAACGTACCTCTGGTGTTGCGCACCAACCTCGGCGCGACACGCCGCTCGGCAGCACAGCACTCGCAGTCCCTGCACGCGCTCGTCGCCCATATCCCGGGGCTGAAGGTAGCGCTGCCCTCCTCGGCCTACGAGGCAAAGGGCCTGATGAAGACCGCCATCCGCGACAACAACCCGGTGGTCATCTTCGAAGACAAGCTGATGTACAACGACAAGGCCCCGGTGCCGGAGGAGGAGTACCTGATCCCCTTCGGTGAGGCGCATGTGCTGCGCGATGGCACGGACATCACGCTGATCGGAACCTCGTCCATGGTGCAGGTCTGTGAAAAGGCGGCCGAGATCCTGGCGGCTGAAGGTATCAGCGCCGAGGTGATCGACCCGCGAACCATCGTCCCGCTGGACGAGGAAGCGCTGTTGAAATCGGCGAAGAAAACCAGCCGCGTCATTGTCGTCGACGAAGGCCACCAGAGTTTTGGCATCACTGGCGAGATTGCCGGTCGGATCAACGAAAAGGCCTTTTATCATCTTGATGCGCCGGTGCTGCGCATGGGCGCGATGGACGTGCCGGTGCCGTTCAGCCCGGCGCTTGAGGACATCACCGTGCCAACGCCCGAAGCGGTGGTCGAAAACGCCCGCAAGCTCATGTCCGGGGAGATGATCCATGCCGCATAAGGTGATCATGCCCGCGCTCGGCATGGCGCAGGACACCGGGTTGATCGTTGCCTGGCACAAATCGCCCGGCGACCCGGTGGCCGAGGGCGATGTGCTGTTCGAGGTGGAAACCGACAAGGCGACAATGGAGGTCGAGGCCCAGGCCGCGGGCTTTCTCACCCAGGTGCGCGCCAAGGCTGGCGACGATGTACCGGTGGGCGACGTGATCGCCGTGATCGGCGAGGCGGCTGAGGTCGACCAGGCCGAGGAACCGTCCGCAGACGCGGCGCTATCCGCACCCGACCTGCCCAAAGGCAACAGGGTGATCATGCCCGCGCTCGGCATGGCACAGGACACCGGGCTGATTGTTGCATGGCACAAGGCGCCGGGCGATGCCGTGACCTCGGGCGACGTGCTGTTCGAGGTCGAGACCGACAAATCCACGATGGAGGTTGAAGCCGGGTGCGATGGCTTCGTCGCGGCCCTGCTGGCAGAGGCCGGCGAAGAGGCCCCGGTGGGCGAGGTCATTGCGGTGATCGCCGTCGAAAAGCCAGAGAACCCGGTGCAAAAGAGCCGTGCCAGAACCACCGCGCCCGCCGCCGAACCGGCGCCGGTTCCGATTGCGAAGACACCCGAAAAGGGGGATGTGCGACCCCGGCCCGTACCCGCGCTCCCCGCCTCTGGGGACGGCCGTATCCTGGCCTCTCCCAAGGCACGCCGCTTGGCTTTGGAACAGGGGTTGGAACTGGGTCGCCTGGTCGAGGCCGGTCACCCGCAACCATATCATGTCTCCGATCTCGAAGTGCTGAAAACGCTGCCCCCTGCCGCACCTGTCGCGCTTGGGTCCGCATCGCGGCGCCTGACCGCCACGCCTGCATCGGACGGGTTCGCTGGCTTTGCCACATGGGCGGCACAGAATGCCGACCTGTCGGACCCACGCGCACTGCTTGCCGGCCTGGCCGGAGCCAGCCTGGGGTGCGACGCGATCGTGGCGGTCGAGAGCTTTGGCGATGTCGCGACCTATGCCGCGCCGATGGGTCCCCTGTCTCATGTCGAACCCGCCGATCCCGAGGCCGTGCCCGCTCTCACCCTGCGCGACCTGCGCATGAGCTCGATCAGCGGGGTGGACCTAGGGCCGGAAGACAGACCGGTTCTGACCCTGACCCGCGCGGGCGCCGGGCTGACGATCACGCTCGAATGCGCCGCCCATCACATGACGGCTCGCGAAGCCGTCGCCCTGATTTCCGATTTCGCAGGCCGGATGGAGCAGCCGCTCCGCCACCTGCTTTGATCCGACGGGAGACCGACATGGACTACACCGATCTCTATATCAACGGCCAATGGCACAAGGGCAGCGCCGGGCGTTTCGATGTGCTCAACCCCGCCACCGAAGAGGTACTCGCCTCTGTCGCCTCCGCCGATATCGCCGACGCCGAGGCCGCGCTGGATGCTGCCGAGGCCGCGATGAAAGACTGGGCCGCCCGCACGCCCCGCGCCCGCTCGGAAGTGCTGCGCAAGGCCTGGGAACTGATGACTGCCCGGCTTGAAGACTTTGCCCACCTGATCACGCTGGAAAACGGCAAGGCCCGCGCGGATGCTATGGGCGAGGCGACCTATGCCGCCGAATTCTTTCGCTGGTTCGCGGAAGAGGCCGTACGCGCCGATGGGCTGATCACCCATGCGCCTGCCTCTGGCGCGCGGATCATGGTGCAGCACAAGCCTGCCGGCCTCGCCGTTTTGGTGACACCTTGGAACTATCCTGCGGCCATGGGCACCCGCAAGATCGCACCAGCGCTGGCCGCGGGCTGCGCGGTGATCATCAAGCCGGCCTCGGAAACGCCACTGACCATGCTCGCGCTGATGCCGTTGCTTGAGGAGGCCGGCGTGCCGTCGGGTCTGGTCAATGTGCTGCCCAGCCGCAAGACCGGCGCGCTGGTCGATCACCTGATGCACGATCCGCGCGTGCGCGTGGTCAGCTTCACCGGCTCCACAGGCGTAGGCCGCAAGCTGCTCAAGGGCGCCGCCGACCAGGTCCTGAAACCGGCGATGGAGCTGGGCGGCAACGCACCCGTGGTGGTGTTCGAAGATGCCGACATGGACACGGCCATCGAGGGCACGATGCTGGCCAAGATGCGCAACCTGGGCGAGGCCTGTACCGCCGCCAACCGCATTTACGTGCATCAAAGCATAGCCGAGGAGTTCACCCGCCGCCTTGCCGCCGCCATGTCCGCGCTCAAGGTGGGCGATGGCACGGATCCCTCTGTCGATGTCGGTCCGCTGGTCAATGCGGACACCCGCGACAAGGTGGCCGCGTTCGTGGCCGACGCCGTTGCCAAGGGGGCGAAAGTAGAATGCGGCGGCACCGTGCCGGACGGAAAGGGCTTCTACTACCCACCCACCGTTCTGTCGAACGTTCCGGAAACCGCGGACTGCGTACATGACGAAATCTTCGGCCCGGTCGCCGCGATCCAGACCTTCACCGATCAGGAAGAGGTCATCACCCGCGCCAACGACACCGAATACGGGCTTGTCGCCTATGTCTTCTCCGAGGATATGAAACGCGCACTGCAGGTTTGCGAGCGGCTGGAATATGGCATGGTCGGCCTAAACCGTGGCCTGGTCAGCGATCCGGCGGCGCCGTTTGGCGGGGTCAAGCAATCGGGGCTGGGCCGTGAGGGCGGGCACGAGGGCATGCTCGAATTCATGGAAACCCAGTACATCTCGGCGGCATGGTGAGCGGCATGTCTGATGTCATCGCACCGCCTTCGGTCCGGGCGCTGGCCCTGCAAAAGGGCATCGACCTGGAAAAGCTGGCCCGCGAACTGGGCCGCACGACAATCGCGCGCGAGGATCTGGAGAGCGGCAAACCGGCCGCCGGACCCGTTGGAGACACGACCTATTGGGACGTGGATCATGCGCAATATGGGCCCGTCACCGAAGACCCGATGAGCCGGTTCGCCCGGGTGGCCGCAGGCAACCTGGCGGCTGCCAACGCTCTGATCCCGCAGGTGACGCATCATGACCGCGCCGATGTCACCGCCATCGACACGCTGCGGAAAGAGCTGAAGCCCGAAGCGCAGGCGCGCGGTGTCAAACTGACCGCGCTGGCGTTCCAGGCCAAGGCGCTGGCGCGGGCGTTGCGCGAATTTCCGCGCTTTAACGCCTCGCTCAGCCCTGACGGCAAGGCCCTGATCCTTAAGGATTACGTGCATATCGGCATTGCCGTGGACACTGCCCATGGCCTGATGGTGCCGGTGCTGCGCAACGTGGATCGCAAGGGGCTGTGGCAGATCGCGGACGAGATCAGCGACCTCGCCGATCGCGCGCAGGCGCGCAAGATCGGGCCGGACGAGATGGGCGGCGCGTCGATGTCGATCTCGAATCTCGGCGGCATCGGCGGCCTCGGCTTTACCCCCATCGTCAACCCGCCCGAGGTCGCGATCCTTGGCATTACCCGGACCGAGACGGTCACACTCTGGGAGGGCGACACGCCGCGCCCGGTGCCGATGGTGCCGCTGGACCTGAGCTATGACCACCGGGTGATCAACGGCGCCGATGCGGCGCGGTTCATGACCTACCTGGCCGGGCTGATCGCCGATCCGCGCCGGATCATGGTCTGAGGGGGCCGGGATGGCGGAAAATCACGCCGATTTCATCGTGCTTGGCGCCGGACCCGGCGGATATGCCAGCGCCTTTCGCGCCGCTGATCTGGGCCGCAAGGTGGTGCTGGTCGATCCGCGCGCCACGCTGGGTGGGGTTTGCCTGAACGAGGGCTGCGTTCCGTCCAAGGCGTTGTTGCATGCCGCCGAGATCCTCCGCGAAACCCGCCATGGCAGCGTCTGGGGCATTTCCACGGGCAAGGTGGCGGTCGATCTCGACATGCTCCGCGCCAGGAAGGACGCGATCGTCGGACAGTTGACCGGTGGGCTTGTCGGGTTGCCAAGCGTCGCGAGGTGCAGGTGGTGCGGGGCACCGCAGAGTTCACCGGGGCGCAGAGCCTTGAGATATGCGGCAAGCCATGGACCTTTGATCAGGCGGTGATCGCCGTGGGCTCCGCCACGGTGCGCCTGCCGGGCTGGCCCGAGGACGACCGCATCTGGGATTCGACGGCTGCTCTGGACCTGCGCGCGCTGCCGAAACGGCTGGCTATCGTCGGCGGCGGCATCATCGGGCTTGAGATGGCGACGGTTTACGCCGCGCTTGGTTCGGATGTGACAGTGATCGAGTTCATGGACCAGATCGCCCCCGGCGCCGATACCGAGGCGGCGCGCATCCTGCATGCGGCGCTGGAGGCGGACGGGATTACGATCCATACCGGCACCAAGGTGGCCTGGGCCGGATTGACACAGGCGCAGGCCAAGGAACGCGACATCTCTCACAAGGTCGCGTGCTTCCCCTGGGCGGCGAGTGGGCGAAACCTGTCCGCAGGCGGTGGCGACGGGCTGACCAAACTGGTCCATTGCCCCACCAGCCACCGGGTTCTGGGCGCTACCCTGGTCGGGCGCAATGCGGGCGAACTTCTCGCGGAATGCGTGCTGGCGATGGAAATGGGGGCAACGCTGGAAGATATCGCGCTGACCGTACACGCCCATCCGACACTGTCGGAAACCGTCGCCTTCACCGTCGAACGGGCACTTGGCAGCCTGACGGACCTGTAGCTTCGTCGGGCTGTCCATCGACCTGGGCGACAGGACCACGCTGGTCAACGGCGCGGGCCACGGCAGCGGTCGGGCGATTGCCTCGGTCTTGGCACAATGCGGTGCACAAGGGATCGAGGCAGAACTCTGATTACAAGAAAGCTCATGTCGAACTTTCCTGTCAATTCAATAACCCAAGAAAGCCGCTGCTGCGCACGTTGCGACGCCTACAAATTGCTTTTCGGTTGCCTGACGACAAATCCTCCTCGCCAAACTCCCGTCGGAGAGAACCTTTCGCGCGGGGAGTAGTTCGGAAACCTGGCGGCCTCGGTGTCGAGGCATGGTACCGACAAGAAGAAACCGGCTGTCGAGGCGGAGGAGCGCCCCTTACTGTCGGCGAAACCGCTCTTCCGGCTACGTTACAGTCCCGGAATGAACCTGACACTGTTTACGGAGTTGCAGCCGGAGGATTAGAGCCTGTGTATTCCCCCCTCATGTCCCGAAATACGCCCTGTTCAGATCATCGTCCTCCATCAACTCCTCGGGCGTGCCACTGATGCGCAGATGGCCGGTTTCGAGGACATGGACCCTGCGCGCCAACGACATCGCGAAGTTGATGTTCTGCTCGGTGATGAGAATGGTCAGCCCGTCCTCTTCATTCAGACGACGCAATGTCTGGGCAATCTCCGAGCAGACCTTGGGAGACAGGCCGATCGTGGGCTCATCCACCAGCAGAAGCCGCGGAGAGGTCATCAAGGCCCGGCCCACGGACACCATCTGGCGTTCGCCGCCGGATTGGGTCGCGGTTTCCTGATTGGCACGAGCCTTGAGAACGGGGAACAGTTCGTGCACATGGGCCAGGTTGCGGGCGATGTCGTCGCGGGCGGTGTAACCGCCAACCAGCAAATTGTCCTCGACCGTCATGAAAGGGAACAGGTGCGCCCGTTCAGGCGCGTAGCCCACGCCCATCTCGACGATCTCAGACGAGCGGCGCCCAACCAGGTTCTGCCCGTCCAGCCGGATCGCACCGGTATTCGTGACCATGCCCATGATTGAATCCATCAGCGTGGACTTGCCCGCACCATTGGTGCCGATTACCGCCACGATATCCCCCTTCTCGACCGAGAACGAGACGTCATGCAGCGATTGCGCCCGTCCATAAAAGGCCGAGAGATTTTCGATTTCCAGCAATGCCATTGCGTGCCCCCTCAATGTCCCAGATAGGCCATGCGCACGGCCTCGTTGCTCATGACCTCCTGATAACTGCCCTGGCAGACGAATGTGCCCTGCGCCATCGCGATGGCGCGGTCGATCAGCGGTTCGAGCGAGCGCAGATCGTGGCTGACGATGACATAGGTCAGCCCCTCTTGCCGCTTCTCGTTGAGCAGGCCCGAGATTTGCGAGATCTCGCCCGCTGTCAGCCCGGCGAATACCTCGTCCAACAGCATGACTTCGGGCCGGGTCGCCAGGGTTCGCGCCAGTTCGAGCTTGCGCAGGTCTCCCATGCTCAGCTCTGCCGGGTCGCGATGCAGATCCCCTTCGCTCAGCCCGACCGACCGGGCCAGGGCGACTCCCTCCTTGTGGTCAAAGGGCGACAGCAGCATGCCCAGGATCGAATCCGGCATCAGTCCGACCTCGATATTGGCCAGCACGTCCATGTCCGCAAAGGGACGTGGCACCTGGTAGGTCCGCGCGACGCCCCGGCGGATGCGCTTGTGGGTCGGCAGGCGCGTCAACTCCTCGCCATGCAGGCGGATCGAACCGGAATTGACCCTGTGCTCGCCCATGATCAGGGAAAAGATCGTGGTCTTGCCGGCCCCGTTCGGGCCGATCAGCCCCACGCTTTCGCCCTTGTCCACCACGAATGACATGTCATTCGTGGCCACCAACCCGCCAAAACGCTTCACCACATGATCGAGTTCGAGGATCGTGCTCATGTGCGGCCTCCGGTCAATCTGGCGCGGCCCTGCCGGATCACTTCGTAGAGGCCTTTGGGCTGATACATATAGAGCACCAGCGCAATGCCCCCATAGATGAAGTATCGTTCAGCCCCAGGCAGGAAGGGCCGGAGGTATTCCAGCAGGAAGGTCAGGAAAAACGCTCCGCCCAGTGGGCCGATGATGGTCGAGGCCCCACCCAGCAGGGCGGCCACGATGATGGTGAAAAGAAAGTTGATGTCGAAGAGCGCTCGCGGTGCGATGGAGCCCAGATAATGTACGTAGAAGGCGCCGCCAATACCGGCGACTCCGGCGCCGACGGTAAAGGCGAACAGCTTCAGCTTGGTGGTGTTCAGCCCGGAACCTTCGACCGCTTCCTCGTTCATTCCGATGGCCGACAAAGCCGTGCCGAGCCGGGTTTTCATCATCGCCCACAGGGACATGGCGATCACCCCCATCAATCCGAGCGAAATATAATAGTTGTTCTCAGCGCCTCTGATCAGGGTCTCGACCCCCGAGATGCCACGCGTTCCGCCGGTCAGGTCGGGGCGGATCACCTGCACCAACTGATACATCAATTCCATGAAGGCCAGTGTGACCAGCGCGAAGTAGGTGCCCTTGATGCGCAATGCCGGCAGGAAGAAAAGGATGCCCGCTGCCATCGTCACCACAACGGCAATCGGGATCGAGTATCCCAAAGGCACGTCGAAACGATAGCTCAGGATCGCGCTGGTATAGGCCCCGATACCGATCAGAAAGGGGTGGCCGAAACTGATATAACCGGTGCGCCCAGACAGCACATCCCAACTCATGGCGAAGATCGCCAGGTAGTTGGCAAAGATGATGGTGCGCAGCGTCCCCTTGCCGACCAGTTGCGGCAGCAAGGCCATGCCGCCGAGGAACAGCGCCCAGTAAAGCATGTGTTGCCATTTGATTGCGGGTGTCATGTCAGAGCTCTCCCCGTCCGAACAGCCCTTTGGGCATCAGAACCAGCACCGTGATGATCAACAACATGGTGAACACGCCGCGCAGCTCGGCCGCGATCAGCGTGGTCGAGATGATCTCCATGAAGCCGATTATGTGGGCGACGATCAGCGTGCCGATGATCGACCCGATGCCGCCGACGATCACCACCGCCACGGCGATGATCAGGGGCGCCACCCACATCGACGGCGAAAGCTGGGTGTACGAGGCAAAGAAAACGCCCGCCACAGCGCCCAAAGCGCCCGACAGCCCCCATGTGATCATGTTGATCCGGTCGGGATTGATACCGGAAATCGCCGCGCCCTTGACATCCATGCTGACCGCCGAAATGGCGCGCCCAACATGAGTCCTTCGTACAAAGTGATAAAGCCCGATCAGGATCACCCAGCTGGCGATGGTCGCCGCCAGAATGTTGTAGGTGACGGTCGCCCCACCGACCCGCCAGACCCCGTTGACGATAGGGTGCATGATTTTGGGACTGTCGTTGAACACAAGGACGATACCCGCCTGGATCACCACCGCAAGGATCAACGTCGAAATCTCCACGGCAACCGGGTCCGATTTCAAGGGCTTCACGATCAGGCGGTGTTTCAGAAGTCCGGCAAGAATGCCGACCGCGACGGCCACCAGTATCCCGGCGATCTTTGGAAAACCCAAACTTTGCACCACCCAGAAATAACTGTACCCGCCCAGCATCAGATAGGCGCCATAGGCGAGGTTCAGAACGCGCCCGACGCTGAAGATCATGGTGAAACCGATGGAGATTAGCGCATAGAGGCCGCTCAGCAGCAGGCCCTGGATCAGGATCTGGCTCATGAGGTCATCCTTTGGGAAAAGTCATCGTCATCGATCCGGGGGCGTGAGGAAGACGCCCCCGGACCAGCGAGGGGTCACTTGACCCAGCTTGGGACCTTGAATTCACCGGTGGCGTATTTCGGTGGATAGACAACAGCGTTCGTGCCGTCCTCGTACCACTGGATCACCACCATCGACGGCGCGCCATCGTCATAGGGCGGCGTAATGTCAAAGCGGATGTTGTGCGGATAGGTGCGCCCGGTGCGCGGCTCGACCTCGCCCGGTTGCCAAAAGCCGTAGCGCAGCCACATCTGGCCATCCCGTTCCAGCACGATGTCCTGTTTCTCCATCGCCTCGACCCAGGTGGTGTTGTTGAACCCGCCCGCCTCTTCGGCAGCTGCAAATGCCTGGTAAATGCCGTGATAGGCGTTGAACCCGTTGAAATGGGGGAATTTCGGACGGCTGTCGCCAAATCGCTCCACGTATTTGTCAGCAAATGCCTTGCTTACGGGGTCCAACGCGAAGCCGACCGAGGGCACCGGCGACAAGGTCGAGATGCCACCCCCGGCACCGCCGGTGTCTTCCCAGTATTCCTGGCCCAGTGCCGCCACGTTCACCCCGGTCATTGCCTTGGGCACTTGCAACTTCACGTATTGCGAGCTGACCACCTGCGAGTTGACCGACGAGATGATATAGATGAAATCCGCCCCGCTATCCACGGCCCGGTTGAAGATCGGCGAGAAGTCGACCGTCGCTACGTCATAGACGATGGTGTCCACCACCTCGATGCCAGCCTCGGGTGCCAGCAGCTGACTGACCAGCCCGTTGATGGCGCCGCCGAACGCGGTGTCTTCCTGAAGGATCACCACCGATTTCCAACCCATCTGACCGGCCAGCACGTCTTTGCCGAAATCGATATACAGTGTCGCCAACGCCTCGTCAGAGGCGACATTCATGAAATAGGGTTTGTAGTCGTCATAGTCCTCGACCAGCTTGTCGATAATGCCGATATAGCTGGTCCAGGTGTCCAGGGTCGGGATCTGATACTCGACCATACGCGGCAGCCAGCCAAGGCTCACATCGTCGATCGACCCGGATATGATGAAGTCGACCTCTTCGGTTTCAGCAAGGTACTCATAGGCCTTGATGCCCTCGGTCACGTCCTCCCCGGTGTCGGCCTCGACCAGGGTGATCTGCTGACCGCCGAGAACGCCTCCCCTGGCATTCAACTCGTCGATGGCGATCTGTGCCCCGCGCAGCGTGCTGCGACCCGCGTCGGATGCAAGCGATCCGATGAACCCCACCTTAACGTCCGCAGCGGCGATCCCGGCGCTCATCAAGCAGGCGAGCGAAACCGAACCCAGCCACAGTTGCGTGTTCCAATTCATGTTGATCCTCCCAGAACTATGTATTCCGTATACAGTACACGGTATCCTAATTCAGTCAATCCTTGTCTCCGTCGTGGAGAAAATCGTGACGCAGCCTGACGGCACACAGGCCAACGAGACTGCGAAGGGGTCATCCCTGACGCGGCAACTCGAAAAATCTCGCCATCGATTCGGCGAACCGCACACCTTCGGCGCCGCCGTCGCTGCTTGATCTCGCTTCGGCCAGCAGACCGGGCTCGACGGCATCGGCCAGAACCTCCAGCATGCCCTGCATGAAGTCCGGGGTGATCTCGGGGTGATGCTGGGTGGTGAAGGCATGCGCTCCGGTGGATTAGGCGCTGATGTCGGACCGAGGATCATAGCCAAGCGTTACCGCGCCCTCGGGCAGACGGGTGACGTCCTCGTCACGCGCGCGCCAGAAACGCATATCCTCCTGCCAGGGCTGCACCCAGGGCATCGGCGAAGCCGCTGGCAAACTCAGACACATCGGTGTCGGTCAGAAGAATAGCCATTTTCATCGGTGGTCTTGCGGTGATGGCTTGTCTCTCGCGGCGGGTCAGGCGTGCCAGACCAAACGCCCGGATGTCGTGTTCCGCCCCGCCGGGCGGGGCGAACAGGGGTGGCTCAGGTCAACGGAATCGTACCATTCTCGTCATGGATCACGGCGTCGACCATGATTTCCACAACCATGCCCGGCGTGGTCAGCCCGGCCTCGACCGCCGCCATGACCGGATTTATGCCCTTGAACGTCTCACCATGGGCACGGACCAGCCCGGCTGCACCCGTGGCCATATCGGTCAGGAACCCTGTTGTGCGTACAACATGGCGCATCTCGGCGCCCACCTCCTCCAGCGCCTCGCGAATGCGGCCAAAGATATAGACCGACTGCGCATAGGCATCCCCGGGCGCGTGCAGTTTGCCGTTGGGTTCGATGGCGGTGGTGCCCGCAACCCAGACAAAGGGCCCGACCCGCTTTGCACGTGCATAAGAGCCCACCTGTTCGAACCTACCGCCCGAGAAATAGGTTGCCTTGGCCATCATTCCGCCAGCCTATTGCGGATCGCCTCGGCCGCAGCCTTGAGCGCGGCCAGTTCATCCGGCAGGAGTTTCATTTCATCCACGCTCACCAGCCCGGACTGACCCAGATGACAAGGCACCCCCAGCACCGCGCCGTCGATACCGTATTCACCTTCCAGCATGACCGAGACCGGCACCGTTCCGGCGCGCGCGCCGCGAATGTGGTCCATCACCTCGACCGAGCTGTGCGCTGGTGCGATCACCGCTGATCCGGTTTTCTTGAGGGCCACGACCTGGCCGCCGCCTGTTATCGCATCCTTGACGCAGGCGGCGATCTTTTCCTCGCTGAGGAACACGTCCAGAGGCCGCCCCTTGATGCGCGAGGCCGACACGATCGGCGCCATCTCCTCGCCATGACTGCCCAGCGTCACCGCCTCGACATCCGCAGTGGTCACGCCCGCCGCCATGGCCAGCGCATTGCGAAAACGCGAACTGTCCAGCGTTCCCGCCATGCCCAGCACCTGGTTGCGGGGAAACCCGGTCGCGCGCAGCATCTCGAAGGTCATTTCGTCCAGCGGATTGGTGACGACGATGACGATGGCGTTCGGCGCATGGGCAGCGATGGCCGCACCCGCGGCATGGATCACCCGTCGGTTCACGTCGATCAGGTCGGCACGGGTCATGCCCGGCTGGCGCGGTCGCCCCGCCGTGACCAGTACCACATCGGCACCTTCGACCAGGGACAGCGAGGTGCCGCCATTGGCCCGTGCCCGCGAGCGGGTTACGCCGCTGGCGTGGTTCAGGTCCAGGGCCGTCGCCTCGGCCACGCCCGGTGAAATGTCGATCAGGGTCAGTTCCTCGGCCATGTCCGCATTGGCGCACAGATGCGCCGCGTTGGCACCAACACCACCTGCACCGATAAAGGCGATCTTGCGGAACCGGCGCGGCCGATGGCTGATCCGGTTCGACGGCGCCACCCATTTTGGCGAGCGCCGCCAAAGCGCCCGGCGCGCTGCGGTGTTGCCGTCGGTGCGCACCGCAAGCGGTTTTTCCAACGGCCCGGCCACCAGAGCGATGCCAAGGCGGTCAGCCTGATCCCTGGCCTCGGAGGTCACGATGTCGCCCGGCAGGACCTCGATGATATTTCGTTGGCGCTTGCGCGCCTCGGCGACCGTTTCGGCCCCTATGACGCGCCGCTTGCTCATTTCCGGGCGGTCCCGTCAATCGCCTCGATCGCAGCCGAAGCCGCCTCCAGAGCGTTCTTCACATCATCCTCTCCGCCCGAGACGAAGAGACGCCCGAACTTGCCCACCGCACGCACCTCGACGATGTCGATATTGGCGGCTTTTTCGGCCTCGTTGGCAGCCTGCGTGATATAGGCGGCCGGTTCACATTCCACGATGCCCAAGGTCTGACCCGGCACGATCAGCGAGCCCTTGCGCCACTTGTTCAGAAGCTGCGCCTGATAGGGTTCGACGCTGGTGATCAGCTGGGTCGAGGCCACGGTCGGCTTGATCCGGTCCGACATGCTCTGTCCAAGCTCTGCCAGGATCGCATCGCGGGCCGCCGACACTTCGGCGTTGGAACTGGACCGCAGGATGAAAAACCCGAACTCGCGCTCGACAAGCTGCGTTGTGGTTTCCACCGACGACGCTTTGAGCGCCCGGTCGATCAGGGTAAACACTCCGTTGCCCGGCGCGAATTCACCGATCAGCACCGTATCGCCGGCCAGCGGAACCGACCCCTGGACGGTGGCACCGTTGAAAGCCGCGAATTTCGGTTGAAGGTTGTCGATCTGCACAAGCGCGCGAATGGTGATAGCCATTTATCAAGCTCCGTAATCTTCGTAGATGTCGCGCCAGGGCCGGTTCTCGTAGGCCACGCGCTTGATGTTGATCAGGTGCAACGCCGTCACGTTGTCCGAGGTGATCGAGCCGGACCATGTGCCAGTACCCAGCATGAACGAGGGTTCCAGATCGGTGGAGTAGCCCATGCCACCCAGGATACCTGGCGTGTTGACCAGGATGCGGCCCGTCGGAATGCGGCTGAACTCGGCCACGACCGAAGGATCGTCGGAATGGATGATCGACGAATGCCCCCAACCCTCGAACTTGGCGATGCGCTCGGCGATGTTGACGCCTTCTTCGCTGGTCGGCGCCTCGAAGAACGCCAGCACCGGATTCAGCTTTTCCGCCGTCAACGGACGGTGCCAGCCGATCTCGGATTCCTCGCTGACAAGGCAGCGCGTGTTGGGCGGCAGCGAAATACTGGCCTGACGGGCGAGGCTTTCGGGGCTTTGACCCACGTTGCTGGGGTTCATCGCGTGCTTGCCGGAAAAGATAACCTTGGCCAGCCGGTCGGCCTCTTGCGGTGTGCAGAAATAGGCACCGCGCATCTTCATCTCCTGGCGCAGCTCGCGGGCGATCTCCTTGTCCGCCACCACCGCCTGTTCGCTGACGCAGGCGGTGCCATAGTCGAAGCATTTCGAGGTGATGATCTGCTCGGCCACTTCGCCCAGCATATGCGCCTTGGATTTGTGGACATAGCAGGGCACGTTGCCCGCGCCCACTGCCAGGGTCGGCTTGCCCGAGCTATAAGCCGCCTTGACCATCGCCGGCCCACCGGTGGCCATGACAACGCTGGTACGCTTATGTCGCATCAGCTCGGCGGTGCCTTCCAGCGTGACTTCCTCCAGGCACTGGATCAGCCCTTTGGGGGCGCCCATGCTTTCGGCGACGTCGGCGAGAATCTTGACCGTCTCGATCCCCGATTTCAGACCGCGCGGATGCGGCGCGCAGACGATGGCGTTACCGGCCTTCACTGCGCTCAGCACCTTGTAGATGATGGTGGAATTCGGGTTCGTCACCGGGATCAATGCAGCCACCACTCCCATCGGCACCCCGATAGCGGCGATCTTGGCGGCATCGTCGCGCCACAACACGCCCAGTGTCGTAATCTCGCGCAGGTAATCGGCCACCGACAGGGCATTGAACAGGTTCTTCACCCGCTTGTCGGGCACGTTGCCGTATCCGGTTTCCTCGACTGCCAGCACCGCCAGCCGCTCGGCCTCGGGTTCGATCGCACGTGCCATGGCATCGACGATTTCGTCGATCAGCTTGGGGTCGGTGCCCAGAAACTTGTTATAAGCTTCCCACGCCCGTTCGACGGTGCGGCGGGCGCTGGCGATGGATTTGAGATCCTTATCCATGGAGGCCCCCGTTCAGAATTGCATCAAACTGGCGGCGCGCTGCGCTGACATCCGTCGCCGTTACGCCGATTGAGTTGAGATTGCGCCCGGCGCCGCGCAGGTCGCGCTCGAGCACGGTCATGGCCAAGTCGATCATTGCCCGCGTCATCGGCACATTGCGCCCGGTCAGCTCGGCCGCCGACACCAACGGGATCAGCGACCCGATCACCCCGGCGCGCAAAAGCTCCTTCGCCTCGGCACTGTCGGGAACCTGCCGGGCGCCCGCGCCGCGCAGATTTCCCGCGACCCTTTGCGTGGCTGCCGCCGCGTCCTCGAGACCGCGCACGCCGAAATCGGCGGCGACGGCGACACGTTCTTCCCAGAGCCGCGCGATCACGGCCTGATGCGCTGCGCCGATCAGGGTGCGGAATGTCGCGTTTTCGGCCAATGGCACGCCACCTTGCTGTACCAGAGGCGCACCACAGGGGGCGGCCGGACCGCCAATCAGCAGCGCTGGAAGCTCGACCGCCGCACTGGCGTCGTCAAAGCCGGAATGCACGCACGAGAGTTCTGCACTGGCGTTGGGAAACAAGGGCTTCAACCCAGAAAGCACGTCGGAGCGACCCTGGGGGAGCGTCGCCACCGGAACCGAACCACAAGCCGACAGGATCAGCGCCGACCTGTCCCGCTGGATCCAATAGGGTGCACCGCCGCATTCGACGATGGTCACATCGGCGGCACAACCACCGGTCTGCAACAGCCAGGCCACCTCGACAGCGCCCAGAGAGCGGGCGTTTGGCAGAACCAGGACCTGCCCGTCCCGCAGATGATCCGCAAGAACCATCGCATAGGTGCGCTGCTTGTGGAGCGGACCGGTCAGCAGGATCAGTTCGGCCCCGGCTACGGCCTGATCCAGCGCCGCAGTGGTGCGGATGGACGGCCCCGAGGGCTGGTTTACATGGAACGAACCAATCGGGCCCTCGCCACGCAGGGTCACGCTGCCGGCGCTCCGCAAGTCGTCCAGTTCCTGCCCGTAAGCCGAAAAGAGAGTGACCTCCCGGTTTTCCGCAAGGGCCAGAGCAGCATACATGCGCGCATCGTCCCCGCCGCCCAGCACGGTCACCCGCGTCAGGGCGCGACCTGGGATTGCGGCGCGGGTACTTGTCCGGCTGCTCACCGTGTTCGCGAATTCTTCAAATCCAGCAACGCTCATCTGTCACCTGCGCATGGGAAGCGGGTCGGCGGACTGGCTGTCCGCCGCCTTGCCGCTTCAGCTCTTGTTTCGGGTTCAGTCGGCGCTGCCGCCGCCAAGCGCCGAAAGGAAGCTTTCGAGTTCCTCGTGCGGGCGCGCGATGACGTGAACGGCAACCACTTCGCCGACCTTGTTGGCGGCGGTGGCACCGGCATCGGTTGCGGCCTTGACCGCTCCCACTTCACCCCGGATCAGCGTCGAAATCAGGCCGCCGCCGGATTTGGTCTGACACACCATGGTGACACTGGCCGCCTTGACCATCGCATCCGCCGCTTCGATCGACGCGACCAGGCCACGGGTTTCAATCATTCCCAGGGCGGTCTGCCCTGCAGCCGTTTTCTGAGCCATGCTCATTTCTCCTTTGATGTAGCTGTCTTTTCTGTTTGGTTCAGACCGACACGGTGTCGATCACTGCAATCAGCGTTGCATCGACCGGAAGACCGGCCGCGCCCGCGGGAATTCGTGCCGAGGAACCCTGCACCATCAGGCACAGATCGCCGCGCCCGGCGCCGACCGTGTCCACGGCAACCAGCGAAGGTTCGATCACCTTGCCCCTGGCATCCTGGACGTCGACGATCAGCAACTTGTGACCCGACAGACCGGCCGCCTTGGCCGTGGCCGTCGCCGTTCCGATGACACGAGCAATCCGCATCAGAAATTCCTCATGTAACGGTCGATCTCGACCTGCGTGACCTGTTGGGCAAAGAACTCGACCTCGCGCTCCGCCTGCTGGATCAGGATCAGCTTGCGGTCTTCACCCATCACGCGTGTCATCAACTCACTGTCCTTGGCCGCGGCAATCGCGTCGGGGAGGGTCAGCGGCAGCGGATCGGCGCCCTCGAACTCATAGGCATTGCCCATGCAGGGCTCGGTCGGACGCAGGCCCTGTTCGATCCCGTCAAGGCCGGCCGCGATGTCACAGGCCAACAGGTAATACGGGTTGCAGTCGGCCGAAGCATCCCGCTTTTCGATCCGGACCGCGCTGTCATCGCCTTCGATCACCCGCAACCCGACGGTGCGGTTATCATAGCCCCAGCTGTTGTTGGTCGGGCAGAAGGTATAGGGCTGACGGCGGCGATAGGCGTTGGGCGTACTGGACCCGGCCAGCGCGATCTCGGCCATGTGCTTTTGCAGACCGGCCAGGAACGACAAACCGGTATCGTTCAGCTTGCCATCGTTTGAAAACGCGTTCTTGCCGTCTTTCCACAGCGAATAATGAGTGTGGAACCCGCTGCCCGATTGATCGATGAAAGGCTTGGCCATGAAGGTTGCCATATAGCCTTCGGACTGTGCTAGCTGCCGCACAAGCGAGCGGAACATGATCACCTGGTCGGCCGATTTCAGCGCCTCGTCATAGCGGATGTTCACCTCGACCTGTCCTGGTCCGTATTCGGGGTTGGACTGCTCGATGGCGATGCCCATCTCGTTGATCTGCTGACGGATCGGCCCGAGAACGTGTTCCAGCCGCGCCGCGCGGGCCAGACTATAGACCTGGATTCCCGTATCCTTTGGTCTCAGCGTTTCGGGATCGAGAAGGTAGAATTCGAGCTCGGTTCCGGTCTTGACCTCGAACCCCATTCTTGCGGCCCGTTCGACCTGGGCCACCAATGCGCCGCGCGGGTCGATCGGAACCGGCTTGTGGTCCATTCCTTCGGCCCGTGCCATGCAGAAGGCCACACCGGGTTCCCACGGTGTTGCCACCGGCTTGGTCAGCGGGAACATGTGCATGTCGGGATAGCCATTGTCGAAGTTGACATAAGGTGTGTCCCAGACATCCGACGTCATATCCAGCGCCAGAAGAGCAATCGAAAGCGCATTGCCGCTCTTGCACGTCGTTTCCCAATGGCTGGCGGGAATGCGCTTTCCGCGCATGATGCCATTTAGATCGCCCATGCCAAATGCCACCGTATGAGTGCCAGGCGGCAAACTGTAATCCTGTTCGCTCACTATTTTTTCCTCCCGGTTCGCGACAAAAGTCTTTTGCGCTCTCGTTGTGTATACTGTATACAGAATGCAGCACCGTGCAAGAAGAAAGTTGGACGAGATGAAAAAACCCCAAGCAATCGTTGTCGGCGGGGGAATTGCCGGCCTCATGACCGCCGTTTCCCTGGCCCGCCGTGGCGTTCAGGTCGAGTTGATCGACCGGTGGGAACCCGGCCACGCCCGCGCCACGTCCTCTGACTACAACCGTGTGATTCGTGCCATTCACGGCAAGGATCATTTCTATACCCGCTGGGCGCGCGAGGCGCGGTTGCGCTGGCTCGAACTCGAGCAAGAGACCGGGCAGAAGCTCTATTACGAATGCGGGGCGCTCATTCTTGCGACCGAGGGGCATTGCGCCTGGGAAGACAACACCTGCGCCACCTTCGACGCACTTGGCGTGCCCTATCACACCTATCGCCCCGATGATGTCAGAACCTTCTTTCCGCAGTTCGATCCGAAGGGAATTAAATACGCGATTCATGAACCCGAGGCCGGCATGATCATGGCGCATCGCGCCCTGATCACGGCCGTGGCCCTGCTCAAGCGGCTGGGTGGCACGATCCGGCGCGGGCATGTCACCACGGACGCGGCCGAACGCCCCTGCCTGGATGGCAAGCCGCTGGATGCGGAACTGGTCGTTGTGGCCACCGGTCCCTGGATGGCCGACATGTTCCCCCGCACGGTCAAGCCGATCTCGGTCGTGGCCGGGGTGAACGTTCTCTATCACTCGACGCCGGACGGTTCGGAACTCTTCGACCAAAGCCGGATGCCTTGCTGGATCGACCACGGAAAAGGCAGCTTCGGCCTGCCATCCGTCGAAGGCTCGGGCGTCAAGGCCGCGGTCGTGATCCCCGACCAGATCGACCTGGACAACGACGAACGTCTGATCCGGCAAAAGATGATCTCGCGCACCCGGCAATACATTGACCACCGCCTGCCCGGATTGAAAGGTCAGCGCATTGTGGACAGCAAGTTCAACCAGATCATCATCACGCCCGACACCCATTTCATCCTGGACTTCCACCCCGAGCATAAAAACGTGCTGCTGGCCGGCGGATGTTCGGGACACCTGTTGAAGCATGGGCCTGTGTTCGGCGAGTTTGCCGCCGGAGTTGGGCTCCGCGATTTCGGAACTCCGGACCGGTTCAAGCTGGGACCGCGCAAGAAGCTTTCTCCGAACGAAAGCCCTTCGGGGAGATAAAGCACCTCGGCTGGTCGCACCGCCCGGCGCGATCAGCCGAAGACGATCCCGACCCAGTTCCCGAGGATACGTTCAGCATCCGCTTCGAACTGCGGCGCGCGGTGCCGGTTCGTTACGATAAAGTCGCGCACCCCGCCCTCGCCCAGCATCGCGTCGAAATCCGCCTTGTATTCGGGCAGCTTCAGGCAGGCGTCGATCATCTCCGGTGTCAGCTCCATGTGGAATTGCAGGCTGAACGCCCGGCGACCCGCTTGCATGGCCTGAACCCCGCATGCGGGTGAGCGCGCCAGTGAAATCGCCCCTGGCGGAAGTCGCGAAACCTCGGCCCCGTGCCCTTGCACGCAGGTCATGAACGGACCGAGGCCGGAGAACAACGCGTGCGCGGCACCGTCTTCCGTCAGGTCGACGGGCAGGATTCCGACTTCGGGCGATTTACTTGGCCCAACCTCGCCGCCCAACGCGTCGGCAAGCAATTGATGGCCAAGACACAGACCGAAGAACGGCAATCCGAGATCCCGAACTGCACTGCGGATTACCGCTTTCTCTGTCACCAGCCAGGGATACTGCTGCTCTTGCCATACCTGTTGCGGGCCACCCAGAACCCACAACCCGTCAAATCCGCTCAGGTCGGGCACAGCGTCGCCCTGATCCAGTTGGACGGTGACCGGAACCAACCCATGCGCATCGAACAGCGGCAGGAAACGGCCAAGATGCTCGGCGGGATGATGTTGAAACACCAGAATGCGGCGTTGCGCCATTATCATTCTCCTACGAAAAAGGACCGCGCCGGGGAGGTGGCACGGTCCTTCGCAACCAAGGGCAAGTCGAGAACGAACTCAGCCCTTGCGTCCGCCCGCCCAGTCGAATGGGCGGTCGATGCCAGCCATCTTGACGCCGGTAAAGGCCGATGCCTCGAAACTCAGCGCGCGCAGATCCTCGGTTTCGAGATTGTGCACAGACGACTTGCCGCAGGCTTTCGCCAGAGCCGTTACTTCCATGGTCATCGCGGTCAGCAGACGTGCGATCCGCTCGGCCCCGGCGGCCACGTTCATGCGCGCTTCCAGTTTCGGGTCCTGTGTGGCGATTCCGACCGGGCAACGCCCGGTGTGGCAATGGTGGCAGGCTCCCGGTGAGGTACCAAGCGCCAGATAGTCCTCGAGATACCGGGGCGAGTTGCAGCCCAGGCCCATCATTGCGCCATTGCCGATCATCACCGCGTCAGCCCCAAGCGCCAGCGCCTTGGCCACGTCGGTTCCGGTGCGGATACCGCCGGCGGCCACGAGCGAGACCTTGCCGGACATGCCGCATTCGTCCAGCGCCTCGCGCGCAGCCGGAATGGCGGACATCGCGGGAATGCCGGTGTGGTTCAGCAGCAATTCGGGTGAAGCGCCGGTGCCCCCTTCGGCACCATCGACCACCACTACGTCCGCTCCTGCCTTGGCGGCCACCGCCACGTCATAGCGCGGGCGGGTCGCACCCATCTTGACGAAGATCGGCACCTTGTAGTCGGTGGCGATCCGAAGCTCCTCGATCTTGACCGCAAGGTCATCCGCACCCAGCCAGTCAGGGTGGCGGATGGTCGACCGCTGGTCGACACCTTCGGGCAGGGTGCGCATCTTCGACACGCGTGGAGAAACCTTCATCCCCAGAAGCAGGCCGCCAGTGCCGGGTTTTGCGCCCTGCCCAACCACCAGTTCCAGTCCGTTTGCCCGGCGCAGGTGATCCAGGTCCAGCCCGTAGCGCGCCGGAGACATCTGGTAGACCAGCGTCTTCGATGCCGCACGCTCTTCCTCCAGCATGCCACCTTCGCCGGTGCAGGTCATCGTACCCGCCTTGGACGCACCATGACCCAGCGCCTCCTTTGCGCTGGCCGACAGAGCGCCAAAGGACATCGACGCGATGTAGATCGGGATATCCAGCTCGATGGGGTTCTCCACCAGCCCCCGGCCTCGGCCCAGCACGGTCCGGGTCTCGCATTTCTCGCGATACCCTTCCAGCGGCAGACGCGTCATGGTGGCCGGGACAAAGGTCAGGTCGTCCCAGGTAGGCAACCGTTTGTTGAACGTGTTGTAGCCGCGGACCTGGTACCGCCCCAGCTGCGCCAGCGCGTGCATTTCCGAGATCGCTTCGGGTGTCCAGCGGGTCGAACCGCCTTCGTCATAGGATGACGGAACACCGGCGGGCCGCCCGTCTATGGCTCCGTCACCGAACTTGATCAGTTCTTCCGATGCTTCCTCGAACGGGAACTCGTAGGGTTGTTTTATATCATCAGCCATGCTTTTGCGTCCCTGCTTTCGAAGTACCAAAGGCGCTGTCCGGCAACGATCCGGCGCCAGTTGCGAGAAGTGTCTTTCAGACCCAAGGGATCGAGGATCGCATCGACCTCGGCCACCTGTTCGGCCGTGGGTTCGGTCACGACAGCGTCAACCCCGAGATCCTCGATATCGCCCGTAACCCAAACCTCGCCTTGCCACAGGGCATCGGCACAGGACGGCCCTGCGCCGCCCAGTGCGATGATCTTGCCACCATGCGCCATAAAGCCCGACTGATAGCCGATCTTGCCTTCGACAATGATGTTGCCGCCCTTCATGGCGACACCGGCGCGAGGGCCGCAGTCGCCCTTGACGTGGATGGTGCCGCCCAGCATCGCGGCACCGACCGACATGCCGGCATATCCGCCGACGGTGATATGGCCCGAGTCCATCGCCTCTCCGCAGCCCCAGCCGGCATTGCGCTTGATCTCGATGGTGGCGCCGTTGTTCAGGCCACCGCAATAGTAACCCACCGACCCCTCGAACCGGATCTTGCAGCCCGCGGGCAGGCCGACACCCAGATTGTGACGCGACATGGTGTGGCGCACGACGATCGACTTGCCCGCCTTGGCCGCGGCCTGAATCTCTTCGTGGACTTCGCGAACCGGACGATCGCCGACTTCGATGATGACGTCGCTCATGCCGCCGCCTCCCGGTTCCCGACACCCCAGATGCCGTGCAGGCTGGGACCGTCGTAATTGATAATACCGATGTCATCTTGGTCGAACACGCGACGCACGGCCTGTTCTTCGGTCGCGGCGGCGATGTCGCCATTCTGATTGACCACAACCAGCGGCTTCATCGCGAAACGGTCCTTGGCCCAACCGATCCGTCCCGGCATTCCGATCATGTAGGTGAACACGCCGTCGATCTCCTTGATCGAACGGGTCAGCGCGGCTTCCAGGTCCAGCCCCTGTTTCATCCGGTCCGACACCCAGACGGCAATCAGCTCGCTGTCGTTGTAGGTCAGGAAGCGATAGCCCTTTCGCTGCAACCTGTCGCGCCAGGAGTAATAGTCGGTGATCTGACCATTGTGCACGATGGCCACATCGGCAAACGGACGTGCCCAGAACGGGTGGCTGGCATTTGGACGAACGTCGCTTTCGGTCGCCAGGCGGGCATGGCCCAGCCCATGTGTACCGATCATGTCGCGCACACCGTGCTTGTCGGCCACGGCATAGGCGCCGCCGGTGTCCTTGATGATTTCCAGCGACCGGCCCACGGATTGCATCTCCAGCCGGTCGCAGATCTCGTCGGCGGCTTGTGTCCAGCGGGCCCGATCCGCAGGATCCGTGATGGTCATGCGCACCGAATAGTGCTTGTCGCGGCTGTCATCCCAGGTCGGGTCATCGACGAAGTCGCCGCCGTGATCCCGAAGGATCGCGTGAAAATCCTCAAGGTCCTTGCCCAGGGTGGCGCGGTCAAATCCCATCGCGCGCACGACATAGCCGCTGTCCCTCGGGACACCGTAGATCGCAAATCCGGTGGAATCCGCCCCGCGATGCTCTTGCGCATGCATGAGCTCCACGAGATCGCGCCCCACCTTGCCCGGCGCGTTCAGTATTCGCCCAGCGATTCCGCACATATTCGTTTACCTCCAGTATTCGCCCATGGCGCACGATTTCTTTATTCGTATACTGTATACAGTACTCAAGAATGCGCAAGGGGGAATTCGTCGCGTTCACACTTCCGCCGGACAGTTGTATCCTGTATCCCGGAACAAAAGGGCGCATTGCATGGCTTTCAAATCTTTGTCGCAACCCCGGCTTCGACTGGCGGATCAGGTCTATGAGCAGATCATGGCCGCGATTCGGGCGGGCGATATCTCCGCTCAGGACCGGATCGTCCAGGAAAAGCTTGCCGAACAGTTCGAAATCAGCCGCACGCCGGTCCGCGAGGCTCTGTTCCGGATGGAGCAGGAAGGCATTCTCGAGGTTGCCGGTCACGGCGGTTTCCGTATCCGTCAGCTTGATCTGGCCGAGATCCGGGAACTCTATGGCTCACGCTGCGCGATCGAAGCCTACGCCGCTCGGTTGCTTGCCAGCAACGGAAGCAAGGCCATCTACGATTCGCTGCGTGAAACGATTTCCAAGGCAGAAGACCTCCGAAACGACTCGGTCGAAGCCTATTTCATGGCCAACTACCAGATTCACCGCGCCATCGTGGAAGCATCGGAAAACCGCTTCCTGCTGGAGTTCTCGGAAAACATCTGGAACCGGGGGTCTTCCTTTACCGTGTTCTCGACAATCCGGTCCGTCGATCTGGCCAAATCACTTGGCGGGCACATGGCACTGATCGATGCCATCGAGACCAAGGACGGCTCGATCGCCGCTGCGGCCATGATCGACCATATCAACGAAGGGCTGGAATTGCAGATCGCATCCGGCCAGTGGGAATAGTGGTTCTGACGTCGCTCAGTGGCTCAAATACCGCGCGAAGAGTGTAGCAACGACGAAAGGCTTGCCCGGTTCCCGACCCCCAGCTTGGCATAGATCGCCTGTGTCTGGTTGCGGATCGTCGCCGGAGCCACGCCGAGGATGCGGGCCGCTTCCTTGTGGCTTTTGCCTGCCGCCAGAACCCGCGCGACCTCGCGCTCGCGGTGTGTCAGAAGGTCCAGCGGACTCAGCCGTCTGAGCGTGAGCTTTCGCAATCCCATTCCACCGAGTCCGGGGGCTTCCTCGCAAGTCACGACCATATCCCGCTCGGTCATGATGTATTCGCCCGGTGTCTTGACCAGACGGCGCAGATGTTCGGGCAGCAGATCATCTTTCCATTCCGGCCAGAGCGCGCCCAATTGGTCCCGCAAATTGCCAAGCCCAAGAATGCCAATGCCGTTTTCGTTGACAAAGATGGTCACGGAGCCAGCGCTTTCTCCACGCCCGGGCTCAGCCGTCGAAAGCTTCATCGCTTCCGACAGTTGATCCACGGCGCATTGCAGAAACTGCTGTTCGGTCTCGGACCAGTCCCGCACGTGACGACCCGTGCGGTAACTGGATAGATAGAACGAGGCGATGCGCCCCGGACGCATGTGCATCGCGGTGGCGAGTTTCGTCAGCCCGTAGGTGTCGGCCAGATGCACCATTCCTTCGGTCTGATGCGGGCCGGACCGGCTGTAGGTCGCGATGCCGCTCGGATCTTTCAGGAACTTTTCCGCCAGAAGATCGTCGTCGGCAATCGTCAGCCAGGTGTCGTAGAAATCATCCGGCAGGTTGACGGTGGCGTTGGCGTGCACCACCACCCCTTCCGGATTTATGTCGGCCCAGCCGTACCAGGCAGCATCGAACCCAAGGGTTTCCGACAACTCACCCACGGCCCAACGAGCAAGGCCCTCGGCATCGTCCGTCCGAACCCGGTCGTGGATCTCGGACACGAAACTGGAAAACGCGTGCAGGCTGTTCTTCATGCGGCTGCCCCCCTTTGGACAGCGGGCTCTATCGCCAAAGTTTTTCGTCGCCAGTATACTGTGTACCGGGTAATTTGCCATCCTTTATGAAGGCGTTCAGCACGTTGCGCATGATGGTGCCAACGTTGTTTTCACCCCCGTGGCACGGCAAAGCCTGGCTCCACGCGATGGAACCCGCGGCAAAGACCGCGCCATTGTTCGGCGTGGTGAAATAGATCATGTCGCCACGCACCTGCGCGTCCTGGGTGCCGCCGCGGCCGGGAAAGGCATAGGTAACCTCTTCGCTGACCAGCGGATAGTTGTCGGAGTGACCCCAGCTCGAAGCCAGCAACATCGTGTGCGGAGGCGTGCCCAGCACAAGGTCGTACCGGTCAAGTTCGACCCCGGCCGCGCCACCCAGGGCCAAGCCGAAATCGCCGATCGAATCTTGGTCACCGATGCCTTCCATGATCCACGAAACCCGCTTGTGAAACGAATCCGGCATCCGCTCGAACGACTCGCTGGAATCCATCCCTTCGGAGGTAAAGCCCAGGCCCACGATCTTTTGCGGCGCTCGTCCGCGCGACCGCCACAGACCCGAACGCTCTCCGGTACAGGCCAGGTGCCCTTCTCCCGGTTCCGCTTGCCAAGCGCGGCTGCCAGCATCCAGCTTGCGCACCTCGATACAATGCGGCTCGTCCTCGCGGGTGCCCGTGACCCAGTAATATCCATTGCCGCCCAGATACATTACCCGCCCCCCTTCGCGCAGGTACTCTTCGGTCCCGTCCATCATCTGTTCCGAGTAGTATTCGGGATGGGTACCGTTCAGGACCACTTTATAAGGGCGCAGGGCGGCGACACCTTCGGCATGCAGGTCGTGATCGGTCAATACGTCATAGTCATAGCCCGCATGCTCAAGCCACCACAGCAGCGACAGGTCGGCCGGCAGCGCCCAGGGGAATCCCATGGCCGGAAGACGGTATTTTGGCCGCATGGAAATGATAGGCCGACGCCAGGACGAATAGCAGCAGCCCGCACCATCGGTGTGATGGTCATAGGTCGACAGGCCGAATTCCTCGAGTTTCTTGAACTCCAGGTCCTCGGCTGTGACGATCGGCGTATGGCCGGTAATCGCCTGGGCGATCGGTGCCTCATAGCTGAGATGTTCGTTGGCATAGGCCAGATAGGTGAAGGTCGGCAGCAGGAACGCGATCCGGGCGCGCGGGGTCCGGGGTCGCACGATAAAGGGAATGTGGTCCTCGGCCTCGCCGGCGCGCAGGCGCAGGGCATAGACCCCGCTGCGCAGATCGGCGGGCAGGGTCAGGGAATGTGTTTTCTCCCATTTGCTGTCGGTCAGGGCGTCGTCGTGAAAATGCACGCCCCCGTAGGTTTCCGGCGCCATGTGAAAACTGTCGGCCCCGCGCCAATTCACCCCAGTCATCAGGCGCACCGGGCGGTTCACACCCTGCAAATGCAGCCCATGCGGCCCGGTGTCGGCAATTACATCGCCAACACCCTTGGGCGTGATCCCCTCGGTCGGGTCCCAATAGGCGATCAGCTTGTCTTCACCAGGCTTGCCGCCGGAGGCCAGCGCCGCGACCTCGTCTCGCGTCAGAACCCGACCGTAAACGCCGGAGCGGTCCAGTTTGCCGTTGAACAGAAAAGACGCATAAGAGCCGCGCTGAGAGTTCCACGCCGTCGCGGCAGCCAGTTTGAACGGCGCATCCGCGCCGGTGTCGGCCGGCTTGATCCGCAACACTTCCTCGACCCAGGCATCATCCTCGAATGGCACCACGGTCGAAATGCGCGAGTTCCACGCGTTCACGCAGTTGATCACATGCAGCGCCGCCTGCCCCGTCGTGGAGTCAAAGCTGGCCGCGATGAAATACCAGGCGTAGGGCACGAGCGAGATCTCGGTCGTGATCTGGTCGACCTGCTTGCCGTCGCCCAGCCACAGCGAAACATGCCCTTCGGGGTCGATGCCCAGGCCATAGCCCCGGTTCCCCTCGATCGCCCAACGGCCCATGATCATCTGCCGTTCGGTCTTGGCCAGCGTGGGATAGACATGGGCAAAAAGGGTGAAGCTCTCGAGGCCTTCCAGACGCCCATCGGGATCGTCGCATTGCGCAAAGGCCCCGATCTGGGTGTATTGCCGTTTCACATCAAGCCAGTGGGGCAGATCGACCTCGACTTCCTCTTCGATGAAACCGGGACCTTCGGGGTTCTGGTCACCGTGAACCAGGCGCACCAGCTTTGCCTCGACCTCGTGGCGGCCTTCGACCGAAATCATGAAGTCGACATTTTCCCCGGCCTTGGGGTTCAGCGGGTCGGCATAGCCGAAAATGCGGGTATTGGTCATGTCAGCTTTCCAACAGGTCGTTCACGCGCAGCAGGAACACCGCGTGATAGGCATCGTTGAGGTTTTCGTAGAGCTTGTCGTCCACCAGCCGCGGCGGCGCCCCACGTACGCCCGAAAAGGCGACGATCTTGTATTTGTGGAACCCCTCGGGCAGGCGCATGATGGCATATTTGTCCGCCATCTCGCCGCGCCGGAAATAGTTCAGAACCCGGTTCAGGTTGTCGGAATGCTTGCCCAGCGGATCGCGCCGGTGCTCCTCGATCAGATCCTCGGTGATCAATGATTTCAGGTGATCGCGAAGACGCTTGTGAAAGCGGCGATAATAGATCTCCTGCTTGTCAGTAAACTCAATCGCCTCTTCCGGCATGACCTCACCTCCCTTTTCCGTGCGGCGCGCGCGCGCCTCTGATTTCTTGCGATTGCGATAGCCCCGGAACTGGTCGCGGATGCCGACGATGCCGTTATGGGTCCACAAAGTGACCCCCAGCATGATGGTCGCGATCAGCAACACGCGGAGCGGGCCCAGATCCAGCATGCCCTTGTCGATCAGCACCACGATGGCGGTGCCGATCACCGCGCCCTCGGACCGGCCCAATCCACCGATCACGATCATCGCGAACAGGAGAAGCAACTGGTCCAACGAAAAGATCGAAGGCGAAATCGACTGGTAGAACATGGCATAGAACGCCCCGATCACCCCAAGCCCGGTCGAGGAGATCAGGAACACGTGCATCCGTGCCCGGCGGTAGTCGATGCCGATCGCCTCGGCAAAGGCCTCGCCGCCCACCTCTTCGCGTGAGGTTTGCAGCAGCATGCCGAGACGTTCGGAATTGACGATCCGGAACGTAAGCAGCGCCAGCAGCAGCAGGACGAACGCTCCGGCAAACCCCATCAGCAAACCGGGCCGTTGCAGGAACCACGCTTCGGGGATGAAACTGCCTACGTTATTGATCGAACCGTTGGTCGGACCCAGCACCTTCAACTGCACCACGAACAGGCGGCAGATCTCGGCAAATCCCATGGTCAGCAGGGCATAGTAGAGCCCGTCCAGCCGGGTCGACGGCAGGGCGAGCACCCCCCCGATCATCAGCCCGGCCATCCCGCCGGCCACGAACATCAGCGGCCATGGCAAGCCAAGCCAGACGTTCAAAGCGGCGGCCGCATAGCCACCGATGCCGACGATCGCCAGCGTGGCCAACGAAAAGATGCCCGCAGTCCCGATCACCAGCGTCCACAGCACGTTGATGGCCGCAAACATGCAGAAGATCGCCGCGATGGTCAGCATCGAATTCGACAGAAAGGGCGCGGCCACCAGCAAACCACCCAGACCCAGCGTCCACCACAAGGGCCGCTTGTCGGCCAACCGCCGCTCTTGCCGCAGGGACTTGGGATTGGCGCGGCTGCGCCATTTCAAAAGGTGCCGGCGGGTGAAGGGCAACCGATAGCGGCGCATCGGTGCATCACTTGCCGGATAGAACAGCAACTCCTGCGGGCGCGTTCCGATCTGATAAAAGGTCTTGGTCTCGGACATGTGCTATTCCCGCGTCTCGTCCAACAGCCCGCCCAAACCGCGAGGGCGGATGATCAGGACCGTGATGATGAAAATGAAACTGGCAAACAGCACGTATCGCTGGCCCAGGAAGGGGATGGCCCCGACCGTGGCCTCGAGGAACCCGATAATCACGGCCCCGGCCACCGCACCGGGAACCGAACCCAGGCCGCCCAGCAAAGCGATGGTCAATCCCTTGATCAGCGGCAAGGCGCCAGAGGTGGGGCTGACGAATATCGTCTGGGAGAGAAGAATCGCCGCCAGCCCCGCCAGGGCTCCGGTCAGCATCGTGACCGGAAGCGCCGTCCAGCGCACCGAGATCCCCGACAGCACCGCGCCTTCGGGATTCTGCATCATGGCCCGGATTTCCAGCCCCTTGCGCGACATCCTCAACCACAGCAACACCAGGGTCAGGATCACTGCGGTTGACAGGATCGCGCCAGCCTGGTCGTAGCGCACCGGTATGCCCAGGACCTCGAACTTGCCAAAACCAAAGAGCTTGGGCAGGCCGCGCTGGCGCGGGCCGAAATACCACAACAGCAACTGCACCGTCGCCAGGTTGATCGCCAGGGTCATGATCAGCGACCGCACTGCGAAATTCGGCTTGTCATGGATCGGCAGGAAAGCCAGCAGGTAGATGATGGCGCCAAAAATCGCGCCGGCCAATATCCCCGCCCCAACCGTCACGCCCGCCGTTGCCAGCGTGGCCGCCAGCGTCTTGCCGAAAGCGGCGGCGATGACCGGCTTGGCGGCGGCTGACGCCAGCCAGGCAGCATAGCCCGATACGGCAAAGGTGGCCCCATGGGCCATGTTGATCATACCCACGGATGACCACAGGATCGAGATCCCGATCGCCATCAGCCCGTAGATGGCCGCCAGGTTCAGCCCGTGAATGATCGTTCCGAAAATGTCCATCGTCCCTACTCCAATCCCACGTGGCCGACATCGCCGCGAATGCGCCCCGCATGCATGCCGATCATCCGGTCGACCCGGCCCGACAGCAGCGCCACGTTTTGCTCGGCGATCACCATCGCGCGCCCTTCGGTCGGAAGGGAGAACAACGCCTCGACCACGCTGGCCGATATCTTGGGCGCAAGGCCCAGCGATGGTTCGTCGATCAGGTAGAGAGACGCCTCGACCATCAGCGCCCGGCCGACCGAGACCATGCGCCGCTCGCCGCCCGACAGTTTTCCCACCAGCGCGTCTTCCAGCCGTCTGAGCGGCGGAAAGATGTCCATTACCATGTCGCGCCGCTGACGGCGCTCGCGCCAGGCAAGCCGCGTATAGGCACCGCAATCGAGGTGCTGGCGTACCGTGAGGCCGGGAAAGATGGCATCGCCCTGCGGAGTCATGGCCAGACCGAGGCGCACGATTGCGGGCGTCTTGCGCCCCGGTCCGGTGGACCGCGTGCCGCCGATCTCGACCCCGTTCAGCTTGATCGAACCGCTCTGCCACCCGACAAGATGCGACACGGCGCGAAAGAGCGTGGTCTTGCCGTGACCGTTCAGACCGACCAGCCCGACCCGTTCGCCTTCGCCGACGCGAAAATCGATCTCGTGCAGCACCCGAAGCGGGCCGTAACCCGCCGTCAACCCGGAAATCGTCAGCACATCAGGCATGTTCCGGCTCCTCGAAATAGGCGGCATGCACGCGCGGATCGTCGAACACCTCGCGCGGGGTGCCGGTGGCGATCACCTCGCCCAGGTCCAGCACGACGGTCCGGTCGGCAATTGCCGACAACAGTTCCAGCCGGTGTTCGATCAGAACAGCACCCAAGGCGTATTCGTCGACGAGGCGGCGGATGATCAGGTCGAGTTCGTCGATCTCGGAATTGATCAGGCCTGAGGCCGGTTCGTCCAAGAGCAGCACCTTGGGCTTGCGCATCAGGAGGCATGCCAGCAGAAGTTTGCGACGGTCGAAAGTATCGAGCGCACCACAGGGCGTCTCCCAGCTGCGGTGAAAATGCGCCAGGTGGCAGCCCCATTCCGCATCGAACCGTGTCAGATAGGGTTTGTGCGAAAATCGCGCCGCGCGAAACACCTCGCCCGCGGTCATGGCCGAAGGCACCACCGGGCTCTGGTACGTGCGCGCCAGGCCCAGCCGTGCCCGGTCATGCACCGCGTGGTCGGAGATATCGGTCCCGTCCAGCCAGATCTGCCCCGCGGTGGGGGTGTACCGCCCGCACAGAACCTCGAAGAGCGATGTCTTGCCCGCGCCGTTCGGCCCGACAAGTCCCATCACCTCGTGGTTTTCGACATGCAGGGCGACGTCGTTCAGGATCGGACGACCGCCGAAGGATATTCCTATCCCCCGGCAGCCGAAGATGCCTTTGGTGTCCGCGATGGTCACTGCAAATGCCTTTGCTTACATCCACCAGGCGGGCTGGAACCCGGACTCTTCGAAGGGCGACGGAGCGATGATCTTGTGCTCACCGTCCTGCACCTGGAAGAAGAGATGCGCCTGTCCGCCTTCGGGATCGTCGGTCTGGTTGGGATAGCTGGTACCCGACTGGGTATCGTTGTCGAACCGGTACAGCCCGCTGACCCCGCGATGCTGGATTGACCGGATGGCGTTGCCCACCGCGTCGAAATTGCCCGGATCAGTCTCGGCCCAGACCTTGGCCATCAGGTGCACCGTGTCGTAACCGGCACCGCTATAGACCAGCCCCATCGTACCGGGGAACTTCGCCTGATAGGCCGCGCGGAACGCTGCGCCCATCTCGTCGTTATAGGCGCCGATGACCGACCCCCAGACAAAACCGTTCGCCGCCTCGCCCGCGAGGTCCAGGAATTCCGGCTGTGACGGTCCGTATTGCAGGTAGACCAGCGAGCCTTCGACCGGGTCCACCGCAAAGGTCTGCGCGAACGAGGCCAGTTCCGCCGCGACCCAGTGGTCGATCATGATCGCGCCCGCATCTGTTTCCTTCAGCGCCCGCATGACCGGCGCCCAGTCCTGCACCGGGAACTGGATGTCGGTGACTGCGCCAAGCTCCCATTCGCCGCCCGAGGCCGCAATCGCATCTTGCGTCGCCTTCGAGATCGCCTGGGTATAGCCGATCTGCTCCTGCACGATGTGGATCTTGTTGTTCTTCGGCGTCCATGCGCCGCTGGCTTTCAGATCCGAAAGGAACTTGACGAAACCCGAACCATAGAAGGTTTCGGCCACATCGATCTGAAAGATGTTGCGGTATTTCTGCGGGTCGGACTTGAACAGGTCCAGCGAGGCCTGTTGGGTGTTGCCGTGAAGATAGGGAATGCCGGTCGCCGCTGCGGCCTCCATCGCCGGCTGCGGGATTAGCACGAAGGGCGACAGGATCGCGTGCGCCCCGGCCTCGTTGAGGTTCTGAAATGCGGCCAGCGTGCCCTCGGGCGTCAGGATGTCGATATCGACATTGTTGATCTCGAGCATGCGGCCCGCAACGCCGCCAGCGGCATTGATCTCTTCCACCGCCATGGTGACGCCGTTCATCCAGTCCTTCTGATCGGCAACACCAACCGGCCCGGACTGCGCTGTCGGCACGCCGAGAATGATCGGGTCTGCCGCGAGCGCAGGCGCGGCAATGGTTGCTGCCGTGACCGCCATCGCTGTCGATTTCAAGAAAAGTCTTCTGCTGATAAATGGCATTTCCGTTTCCTCACTGTTCACTGACCGTGAAGGAAACATCACCCGACCGCGTCCGGTCTATGGTGCAAATGCACTATGAAATCTACTGCCCTGGAACGCGCGTTCGGATTCTGCATTTTCCAGAGGTCTACATATATCTAGGCTCCAGACCCATTGATTTTGGTCATCTGCCGTGATTCAGGGCTCGCAAGGAGACCTGAATGATGAGCAACCTT
>NZ_JBXWQU010000045.1:0-47722 GCF_059612545.1 Ruegeria sp. SAZD011
CGAGGGCATCGAGGTTAGCGGTCTCTTCACCCCGGTATGGATCACCGGGACCATGGTCGCCCAGAGTTCGGTTCAGAAGGTCGGCTATGTCGACGGACAGGCCCCGGTCTCCGTGAGTTATTTGATGCGGCCAATTTTGGTCGAGGAGTATGGAAGCTGAGCTTCGGTGCACAGGGCAGATCGTTATCTCGGCATGGCAGGCTAAAATTGGCGTCGAAAGCGTCGCTTCGGTGGCGTCAGAAGGAATCCGGTTGAGACGGGCTGGGCGGTCTCTCATCGTTTAGGTCGCGGTGCGCGGCCTGAATCATGCCAAGAAACTGAAATCAATAGGTCTATAGCGGGTGTCTGTTTGGTGGTAACCGCCCGGTTGTTACCGCGATTGATCAGGCGGCCTGGGCCTGAGCGGAGGCGACCGGGGTCCAGTTCCACGGCAGGAGTTCGTCGAGGCGGTTGATCTTGTGATCGTTGATCCGGTCGAGCACGTCGGCGAGATATGCCTGCGGATCGAGGCCGTTCAGTTTGGCGGTCTTGATGATCGTCATGGCGCGGGCCAGCGTTTCGCCGCCGGTGTTGGCGCCTGCAAAGAGCCAGTTCTTCCGGCCGATGCCGATCGGGCGCAGGGCACGCTCGGCGGCATTGTTGTCGATGGCCACGCGACCATCGGTGAGGAAGAGGCTGAACGGGGCGCGGCGAGCCAGCCCATAGCGGAAAGCGCGGGCGAGGTCGCCTTTGCCGGGGACCCGCGTGAGCTGGCTTTCGGACCAAGCGAAGAAGGCCTCGACCTTTGGCGCGCTGTGCGTCTGGCGCGCGGCAAGGCGGAGCTCGGCGAGCTGCCCGTTGATCTCCCGCTCGATGTCGTAGAGCGCACCGATGCGGTCATCCTTGCGGGTCCACACCATTCAGCTTGGCCGTTTCGATCAGGGTGTATGCGATTGAGCGACCCGATGGCGGAAGAGACGCTGTATGACAGCGAGGCGATGCGTCGCTTCGCCGGGATCGAACTGGGCGACGACCGCATTCCCGACGAGACAACGATCCTCAACTTCCGCCATCTTCTGGAGCGGCACGGGCTGACCGAGGCGATCTTCGCCGAGGTGAATGTCCACCTTGCGGACAAGGATATCACGCTGCGCTCGGGCACGCTGGTGGATGCGACGATCATCGACGCGCCGTCCTCGACCAAGAACAAGGCGGGTGCGCGCGACCCCGAAATGTCATCCACCAAGAAAGGAAACGACTGGTATTTCGGCATGAAGGCACACATTGGCGTCGATGCCGGCAGCGGCGTGACGCACAGCCTCGAGACCTCGACCGCCAAGCTGCACGACAGCCAGGTCTGGGGCGTGATGCGCAAGGCGCCAAGGGGCGGCAGGTTGCATCCCGTCGACGCGCGGATCAATCGCCTGATCGCCATGGTACGCGCCAAGGTCGAGCATCCGTTCCGGGTGATCAAGCGCCAGTTTGGTTACGTGAAGACCCGCTACCGGGGCCTCGCCAAGAACCGCGCCCAGCTCTTCACGCTGTTCGCCCTCGGCAACCTGTTCCTGGTGCGACGAAGGCTGTTGGCATGAGGGACGAGTCCGTCCAGAATCGCCAGATCGGCCCCAAAGCGGGTCACGGAGAGCGAAAAACCGCCCCTCCAGCAGCCGCAAGACCGCTTCACGCGACGAGCGCCCGGTGTTCGGCGAAGCCGAAGGCGTAGTTCAGATGTTCCCTCTCTAGGGCACCTTGCTGTTGCCGCTCCGCGGTTGCCAACAGTGTGCCTTCGACACTGTCAGGCGTTGCGAAACCGCGCTTTCCGTATTGAATGTCGGCAACCGCGCAACTCGGCGAAAGCGCACCCATCATGCTGAAAAGAAGCAGGCAAGATGCGGTGGAAACCCGGCGTATTGCAAAGCTTGATGTCTTGCATGATGACATGAGTTTCTTACCCTTTCCGCAGTGGCCTCAGAATTTTTGTCCCACTGAAAGATACAAAAATTCATCTCCATGATTATTGCGCGCATAGTCGATCGCATAATCCAGCCCGAACTTCTTCGATAGGCGATATCGAAGCCCGGCACCAATAGCTGACCCGCCCAGGTTCAAAGAAAGGCTAGTCAAATCGTTTCCGCCGGCTCCGGCGCCAGCGAACACGACATAGCCAAGGCGCTGGTTGAAGCGTCCCCGGTATTCAACCTGCGCTGATGCGGACCAATCCGCCAGTTGGGAGAGCGCCGAGAACCCGCGCAGACCATCAGCGAATCCCACACCACAGGTATCAAAGAAGGGGGCAGCGCTGCCAGCACCGCATAGCACGGCGTTGAACGCGATCACCCCCGTGGCTCCGATGGGTCGAAACACAGACGCCTCGGCGACCATCTTGGTGTATGATCTGTCGCTGAACGTCAGCCGCCCGCCAAAAACGGAATCTTGTATGTGGCCATAGCTGAGGTCGAGCGCGGCATATGTTCCAGTATGTGGATAAAACGTGTCGTCGCGTGTGTCGTGAACCATGTCGAAGGTTAGACGCGCCAGTTCCACATCCATGTCCGGGCGCAGGAAGCCGGGCAGTGTAATCGACGGGTTCCACGCGATGTTGGATTCGAGGTAGGCCAGTCCCAGCCCCGCCTTGAAGGTCTTGCTGAACCCGTAGTCCAGTCGAATAACGGCGCCGGATACGGATTGCGTCACCGGCAGCGCCAGCGCTCCGACGATCGGCAGGTCATAGTTCAACTCACCTTCGGCGACAAAGGCGCCCAGCGACCAGCGGTCATTGTCGAACACGACGCTGCCGCCAAGACCGTAGGCATAGCTGCCAGTATCGGTTTCGAAATATCCCACCCCGATTCCCGATGGTTTCGATCCGGGCAGACTGAACAGATACCCGGCCCCAAGAGCCAGCCCGTTTCCGATCGTGTCATTGCTGAACGGAATGGGCGCCAGAATGAAGTTACCTTTTCTCAGGCCGACATCGGCGCTGGCGACGGTCTTCACTGGGCCGTTCAGCTGGTTCTTGATCGGGTTTTTCGCGAAAGCAGGGGAGCCAAGGCAGACCGCAAACGCTAGACTTGAAAGCAGACGCACCATTCGTCTGTCCAAGGTTTTCCAATCGCGCCGCTCGGGCTGCTGTGTCTCTGGGGACATTTCCGCCATCTAGAGACCCCACACCCGAGAAGACGACCTCGACAGGGGTTTGCATCCGTCCATTTGCCGGCAAATATTAGCAGGACTGGTTCTCCTGATCATGACTAGTCTGCCTTCCCTATAATTTAGGGTGATATGAATTGACCACCCTTCACCCCTTGATCTAGTTGTAGAAAAATTCTGAACGACGGGCTAGTCCGAGAAGTTGATTGCCCAGTCCTGACCGAACATGTCATTGAATTTGGCATAGTATCAACCCCGGCCTGAAACTTGACTGGCAAGTTTCCGATCTTTGTGACCTTGCTGACGGACAAGTTGATCGGCAGGGTCGCCTGGTCATTGACCCAGTCGTCAGACAGTGTCCGTCGTCAGAGTTTTTCGGAGAGCTGAGGCTGTATCGTAACGGAGGCTCTGGTTCGATTTCTGTTTGAGTTTAGGCGGCAGCAGCTTGGTGCTGCAACCGGCGTTTTCTGATTGTCTGCTTCTTGATCTCCTCTCTCATCTTCAGGATCTTCTCGCCGCGGCCGTGATAGACGTCGGCGGGGGTCAGGTTGGCCAACATGTCGCGGGGATCGTATTTGACCAGCAGCCGCCGGTTGGTCCGTCTGACATCAGCACTGAGCGCGGCAAACCAGTAGCGCATGTCGAAGAGATGGATGCCGGTTGGCCGAAGCGTTCGTTCCTGATCTGACAGGAAGTTGACCCAGAACTGTAGCCGGTCCTCCGGCAGTCGAAGGGGAATGTCGCCTTCATGGTCGTGCCACACCGCCAAAGGTGGACGACTCAAGGAACTGTGGATCGACTGATGGTAGGAGCCGACAATGTCGAGGGCGATATACCTTTCAAGTTCGCGCAAACTCAGGGCTGCGTGCCGCTCGGGATCATACTCGCCGCGATCCTGTTCGTTGCTGAATGTGGTGCCGGGCAGAAGCTGCAGCCGTCCCATTTGCGTGCCGATCAACCGCTCGATATGCCCGCCGAAGCGCGGTGTCCCCGGCGGACGCCAGTCAATGGCAATGCCCGCGTTCTCGCATCCGCGCTTGAAGGCACGGCTTCGGAAATCCGCGCCGTTGTCGACATGTATTCTCTCAGGCAGGCCAGCGACAGGCCAAGGCTTGTCGATCTAGCGTTCCTTCAACCAGGCTGTGTTGTCATAGACAGAATGCAGCAGACACAGGCTGGTCGAAAGGCGCGAAGGCGGGTCCATGGAGAGGTAGAACCCCGTCACCATCCGGGTGAAGACATCCATGGCGAGCGTCAGGCAAGGACGGCCGCCGAAGTCTGGTCGTCGCCACCCTTTAGGACCTTGCGGATTGCATCCGCCCGACGGCATGCCTCCTGCCAGAGCACATCATCGATTTCTTCGGGTAGGGGATCGGACACGGCAATCCAGACTAGGGTCCAGACTTCGGTAACGGGTCCCTGTCAGTCAAGAGATTCCGGTCAAGCGATCTGACCCCGCCGACGGGCTGTTCCTGTTCGGTCGATCCGCCCGGCGTCTCGCGGCTCTTTCGTGAGATCTTTCGGGAACATGCTTCGGTCCGTGGTCAGCCGCGAGGGCTGCCGACATGATGCTGGTTCGATGCAGTTCCGGTGTGCCCATCTCATTGGCGTGCTCAGCGTGGCTGGCGACGGTCTAGACCACGACATCACTGGAACCGCGTCCCTTCGGGACCTCGGGAGCCTGCAATCAGGCAGGCGAAGCGGTCAGGCCCAATTGGTCGGCGCAGCCTCCATCCTGAAGGTCGTTCCATCAACCCAGATACGATGCAACACGACAGCAATGCGGCGGGCCAAGGCAACCATCGCACGTTTCCTACCGCGGCGTTTGGCAACATAAGATGCCCATGTCCGAAGTGCGTTGCCACGCCCGCGATTCAGCATGGCCGTGGCTGCCTGACACAGGGCACGCCTGAGGTTCACATCTCCTGCCTTGGTGATGCCGCCTGAGACATCCCGCTCTCCAGATTGGCTGCGAGAGGGTGTCAGACCAACCCAAGGACCGACATTCTTCGATGATCGGAAGCGCTACGGGTCATCGACGGCGGATCGGTAGGTGAGTGCGACGACGGCTCCGACGCCCGGCATGGTCATCAAGCGCAGGCAGACTGGGTCTTCGCAAGCCATCTGCCGGACCAGCTTCTCCAGCCCTGCCAGTTCCTGGCGCAAGGCCGAGCGAACGCGCAGCATGGGTTCCGTTGCGGCTTCGAGCATCGTGTTTCCTTCGACCAGTTCCCAGATCCGCGCCTCGAACCTGCCGCGCGAGATAGCACCCACCTTGAGCCTGAAGTTCCGAAGCAGCCCGCGCAGCGACATCTCCAAAGCGATCATGCTCCCTTGGACGGCCTTGCGCGCCGCCAGAATCGCGCGCACCTCTTGGGCGGAGACCGACTTGCAGTGGACCGGTCGGAACCAGCCGAGGTGCAACAGGCGCGCGATCCCTTCCGCATCGCGCCTGTCGGTTTTGATGGGCATGGCCTTTAGCGCGCCCTTCACCTGCCGGGTTTCCATCAGAACGGCAGGCAGGCGGATCTCCATCATCGCACGGTGCAACCATTGCGACAGCGGACCAGCTTCGAGACCGATCGCTTCAACGACGCCTTCGAGCCCTTTAAGCAAGCTGATCAGCGGCTCCGGTTCGCTGACAACCTCCATCTCTTCCATAATCTTTCCATGCTCCGTGAGCACGCAGACCGCAGTCTTCGCTAGCGATACGTCCAGCCCAACAAACAGCTTCATCCCATCATCCTCCATAAAAATTTGGTGCGGGAACGACAGCTGCACGCGCGACATCCGGCAAGCGGTAACGGTCGTGAAGTGTCCGACCCGTTACGGCATCTCATTGAATTTCATAGCCAGAACAGAACGGTTTCGGCGAGCATGATTGCGGAGAAGAACGTTTCCGGGCGGCGGTCGTATCGGGTTGCGACGCGTCGCCAATACTTGAGCCTGCCGAACATGATCTCGATGCGGTTGCGCCTTTTGTAGCGCCGCTTGTCGTATTTCACTGCCTTCTTACGTGACTTTCGGCCCGGGATGCAGACCTTTATCCCCTTGTGTTTCAACGTTTCTCTGAACCAATCGGCATCATAGCCCCTGTCGGCCAGCAGCCAGCCCGCTTTTGGCAAGCTGCCCAGCAACGCCAATGCGCCGGTGTAATCGCTGACCTGACCGGCGGACATGAAGAACCCGATTGGGCGCCCCTTGGCATCCGCGACGGCGTGCAGCTTGGTGTTCATGCCGCCCTTGGTGCGACCGATCTGGCGCCCACGCCCCCCTTTTTCACGCACAGGCTCGATGCCGTTCGGTGTGCCTCGAGATAGGTCGCGTCGATCATGATCGTCTTATTCTCGGCGCTTTCGGCGGCCAGGCCGACCATGATCTGAGCGAAAACGCCGTTTTCGCTCCAACGCTTCCAGCGGTTGTAAAGGGTCTTCGCCGGGCCGTATTCCTTTGGCGCATCACACCAGCGCAAGCCATTGCGGTTGATGAAGATTATGCCGCTCAGGACGCGGCGATCATCGACGCGGGGCTTGCCATGGCTCTTGGGAAAGAACGGCTTCAGGCGCTCCATTTGGGCATCCGTCGGCCAGTAAAGGTTGCTCATCGATCGGGTCTCCTTACGGAGCCTGAATCATGCCAAAAGACCAAAATCAATGGGTCTGGAGCCTAACAAAATCAGCCTGATAAGAGTTGTTCAGATCGGACCACTTATCAGCGGTGCGAATTTCACCACCCAGCGGTTCAGCGTCGCGTGATCGACTGTGACGCCTCGCTCGGCGAGGATCTCCTCCAGATCGCGGTAGGAAACGGCGTAGCGAACATAGAAGCACACCGCAAGCAAGATCACCGACTTCGGATAGTGCACGCCCTTGAAATCAATCACCCCGCATACTCCCTGCCAAGCACTTGACATGACTGGTAGATCAGGCCCAGCAGTTGAACTGAAAAATTTGCGACACTACCGTCTGGAATACGTGCCAGTACGAGCGCGCCATCAAACGCCCTGATTGGGATCGGCCGAAAAACCATATGCGCCACATTGCCCCAATCGCACACGCCCATATCCTGCTAAATGACCTTAAATGACAGTCTTGTCGTCACTTTCGAACGCAACCTGACCCGCGCAAATACAAAGTATTTCGGCGTCTTCATCGGACCCCGATACGTATGCGTGACCCATGGTGCTATCGAGGTAAGCATACTCTCCCACGTTCAATACAACGGTTGCATAGAATTCGCTGTGCAGCTCGACCGTGCCTCGTAAAACATAAATGAATTCCTCGCCATCATGGCGGACGAGTTCACCGAACTCGGCGATAGACCCCGCCTTTATCCTGACCAGCACTGGCAGCAGGCGCTTCGTCTTCAGACTGGAGCACAAGTAGCGGTGTTCGTAATTTTTGGTGTCCAACAAGTCATATTCATCGGGCCGGCCGACGACCTGCCATCCAGTCGGCCGTGGACCTTCGTTGGACTCTGGGATGGTCTCGCCAAACATCGCGCTGACCGGAATGGACAGCCCTGCCGCCAGCCTCAGAATGACGTCATAAGTCGGCGAAACACCCCCGTTTTCGATCTTTGATATGGTCGAAGCAGAAACCGATGATCGCGTTGCCAATTCGGTCAGAGTCAAATTGCGAGCTTTGCGCTTCGCTTTGAGACGTTGTCCGAAGGTCTCTTCCTCGGGGAGCGTTTCCCTTGCCGAAACATTCATGGTTTCTCCTTCAGGCATAGATGCTTGGCCTCGAGATATATGGTATTGTGCAGATGTCGGGGGAACAAGCAGCAGTAAAACCGCTTTTTTCTTGCGCGGGCTTGCACTCCACTGGATGCCGGTATGGTCGGGCCGACTATTCCTTGGGCTTGAATACCGTAACCTCTATCTCCACTCTTGCGTCGGGTAACATCAACTCAGAGCAAACCGTCGAACGCGCCGGCGGGTACTCCGAAAAGAATTCTGCGTAGACCGTATTGAAGGGGGAAAAATCGCCGGCGTCGGTCAGCCAGACTGTCGCCCGTACCACATCTGACAACTGAGCATCCAGGTTCTGCAGGAACGCTTCGATCAACGTCAGGCACTGACGCGTTTGCGGAGCGATGCCGCCCGCAACGATCTTGCCGTCGGAACCGAATGCAAGCTGGCCGGACAGAAAAATGAAATCACCTGCGCGGACCGCCTTTGACAGCGGCACCGGAGTTCCATCTGCAAGGGTGACCGCGCCTCCAAGTGTTTCGATTGTCATTTAGCGCCCCTACGATTGGCATTGGATGGAGTGTCAGAACCGGTCAGGTCCGTAATCGGACACCGGGAGAGCGGGCAGTCGTCCTGCGATAAGGTCGCTGACAGCACGCGACGTGCCGCTGGCCGTGGTCCAGCCGAGATACCCGTGACCCGTGTTCAGATAAAGGTTTCGGGGGCCTTGCTGACCGATGATCGGCAAGCAATCCGGCGTCATCGGCCGATGCCCGCACCATGTCGTGAGCGGCTCTGCCCCTTCGACAAGTTCACGTACGCTCGGGTATGTTGCAAAGGCCGCGCGGCGCAGGTTTTCAATGCGCGCCGGATTGATTTCGGGTGAGTACCCACCGAATTCGGCGGAGCCGACAAAGCGTATCCGATCCCCAAATGGTGTCAGTCCGATATGCTGTGCATCGTCCACCACAGGGATTTTCGGCGAGCCGTTCCACCCTGTCACGTCATAGGTCACCGAATAGCCTTTGACCGGTTTGATCGGCAGCCGAAGACCCAGCTTTTGACCAAGCGCGGCACTCCAGAAACCTGCGGCAAGCACAACGGCGTCGGCGGCATGGCGTGTCTTGTCGGTGACCACGGCGCTGATCATGTCGCCGGAAAGCTCGATGTCGGTGACCGTCTCGCCATAGCAAAGACCGGCCCCTTCGGCGCTCAGATGATCGGACAAAGAAGCGCAGAACTGGTGTGCATCGCCGTGCTGGTCATCTTTGTAATAGAAGCCTCCGGCCAGCCGGTCTTTGATATCGGTCAGGGCAGGTTCCAACCGCACCAGATCGGCTGGCGAACACGTTGTGACATCAACCCCGGCACTTCCGACGATCCCATTGGCGATCTCCGCATTCCTGAAACTTGCGGAATCGCGGTACATCATGATTGTGCCCAGTCCGCCCCGGTCCATCGGGGGATTGAGGGTTTCGCGCAGGGCATCGTACTGGTCCAGAGCATAGTGGCTCAGCCGTGCATTGCGTTGGATGGTTTGCCGAAACCGGGAAGGCGTGGAGTTTCGAACGAAACTCAGCCCCCACCTTATGTATTGCGGAATTGCCGAGGTCTTGACGTAGATCGCCGATGACGGGTTGCCGATCGAGGACAGAAGCACCTTGAAGATTCCTGGTGAATTCCAGGGGGCGGCATGGCTGGGGGTGATCAGCCCGCCATTCGCAAAACTGGTTTCAAGCGCAGGCCCCTCGCGGCGCTCGACCACGGTGACATCCATGCCCTCCCGCTTCAGAAAAAAGGCAGTTTGAAGCCCCGCGAGTCCGGCCCCGATGACGACGACTTTCTTGGTCATGTCAGATTTCCCTTAGTCGAGCAGCGAGGGCAGCCAAAGCGACAGCGAAGGAACAAAGGCCAGCAAGAGTATCGAGGCGATCACCGCGACGAAGAACGGAATTGCCGCAACGACGACGCGCTCCGTCGGAACTTCTGCGATTTTCGCAGCCGTCAGCAGCGTCATCCCAACCGGCGGCGTGATGTTCGACACGTTCAGCGTGACAATCATGATGATCGCGAAATGCAGGCTGTCAAAGCCCAGCCCTACCATGGTGGGGTGCAGGATCGGACCGACCACGACCAGTGCGGGCAGCACGTCCATGACAGTACCCAGCAGGATAAGAAACGCGATGACGAGGAGCAACTGTACGGTTTGGCTATCGGACACTCCCGAGATGATATCGGCTGCATCCCGTGCGAGGCCCGAGCGAACGACAAACCATGACAGAACCGCAGAAGCCGCCAGCAGAAAGAACACGACGCCGGAAAACCGGATGGTCACAACCATGGCATCCCATACCTTCGCCCAACTCAGGCGGCGATACAGCAAGGCACCAACCAGCAGCGTGTAGACAGCGGCAAAGGCAGATGCCTCGGTGACGGTGGTCAGGCCTGACAGTATGCCGCCGAGAATAACGATGGGGACCATCAGCGCAGGCAGCGAGACTACAAAGGCCATGAATGCAGCAAAAAGCGCGGTGGGCTCGTGCTGAGGGAAGCCCTTGCGCCATGCCAGAAATATGCTGACCGCGAGCATGGAGCCTGCCATCAGGATACCGGGGATGATGCCGGCGGCGAACAGGTCGATCACCGAAACGTCACGCAGGATAGTCGCATAGACGACCATGATGATGCTTGGCGGGATGATCGGCCCGATGATCGACGAACAGGCCGTGACGGCCGCGCTGTACTCGGCCGAATAGCCTTCTTCCTTCATGGCGGGAATGAGAATACGGCCGATGGATACCGTATCAGTCACAGCGGCCCCCGTCAGCCCGGCAAAGAACACGCTGACCGTGACGTTCACATGACTCAATGCCCCACGGATGCGCCCGAACAGCGCATTGTTGAAGGCAATCAGCCGCTCGGTCAGGCTGGCATGGCTCATCAGCTCGGACGTGAAGATGAAATAGGGGACGGCAATAAGCACGAAGGAAGAAACGCCCGAAAACATCTTGTCAGGCACAATGATCAGGTAGTGCAGCCCACCCAGTGACAGAGCGCCGGCTCCGCCCGCGAAGACCATCACAAGACCGACCGGGGCACCGATCAGCAGCATCACGACGAAAACCGAAACAACGATTGGCATCAGCGTAGCTCCACTTTTTGAGCGGCTTCCTGGCTGCTGACGGGAAAGTCCATCTCATGCGGGGACGTCTCCTCGATCAACGCGCGCCCGGCGGCGAGATGGACCAGCATGATCGCCCCCGTGACCGGCAGGCTTGCTGTTACCCAACGCTGCGAGAACTGGATCTGGTCACTGATCATGACCAGTTGATCGGACTCGACGGTGTACTGTATTCCGTAGACCAGCAGAACAAGGCCCAGAACGCCAATTGCCGCAATCGTCATCACTTGCAGAACGGAGCGGAGAAACGCCGGCATCGCATTGGTAACCAGCTTCATGGCGACATGCTCGCCGCCGCGAAAGGCGACAGTGATCGAGAGCAGCGCGATCCAGGGGACAAACTGCCGGGCTAGCGAATAGGTCCAACTCAACGCGTCACCGACAATTACCTGATAGAGTGCTCCGGAAAAGGAAATGCATAGCATGGAAACCAGAATCGCGGCGCAAACAGCGGTGACGATCACGTTGAGACGCATGCTGAAATGTGCAAGCCAAGACATTTGGTGCTCCGATGCTCAAATACGCGCAGCCCGGGAGCATGTCCGGGCTGCGCTCATCCCGGATCAGTCTGCGTAGAGGCCGATGCTGGTTTCTTTCTCGGTGGCAGAGATGCGTGCCACTTCCGCCCAAAGCTCATCGACCAGTGCCGGGTCCACTCCGAAATCGCCGGTGACCCACTCACGCCATGCGGGGCGCGCAATCTCGGCCATCTTGGTCCGCTCGGAAGCAGGCAGGACATAGCATTCGTCAAACAGCTTGCAGCTTTCCGTCCATCCGTTGATGGCCTGCAGTGCCGCGATGCCGTGGCCGATCTTCACCGCTTCGCGGGCCGCGACGGCAATCGCCTCCTGATACTCTTTTGGCAGCGATTGGAACCACTTGTCGCTGACCACGAAAGTCGTCGAGTTGTAGACGTGGCCGCTGAGCGTGGTGTAATCGGTAACTTCATAAAGCTTGTAGGCGGTCGAGATGCCCGGAGCATTGAACTGACCATCTGCAAGGCCCGTGGACAGTGCGGTATGGACCTCGCCCCAAGGCAGCGGTGTGGCCGAGGCGCCGAGCGCCTTCATGATCGCGACATGTGCCGGGTTTTCCTCGACACGGATCTTTAGACCTGCCAGGTCTTCGACGGTCTTCACCAGCCGCTGGTTGGTCGTCAGGGCGACAAATCCGCCCCCGTCGTCGAACGTCCCCAGATAACGCAGCCCGCTTTCCTCGATTGCCCCTTTCATGAAATTCGCGTGCCAATCGCCATCGAAATAGGCGCGGGCTGTGAGGTAATCATTGAACAGGAACGGAGAGGTGACGATCTGATAGTCGGAAAAGAACGAAGACATCGCCCCCGACGACATCACCGTCGCCTGCATGGTGCGTCCGGATTGGGTCTGCTTTCCGGATTCCACTTCGTTCCCCAACTGGCTGCCGGCAAAGATCTGCACGTCGATGGCCCCGCCGGTGGCGCTTTCCACCAGGGCTTCGAAATGCAGCAGGCTGGGTTGCACTTCATTGCTCAGCGGGTCTTCGGGGTAGAGGTGTCCGATGATCATTTCATAGTCAGCTGCATGGGCCGTGCTTGCAAGCAATAGCGCAGCAGCCCCGGCCTGGGCTGTCTTGCGGGCAATCCGTAACGCTGTGAAGCCAGCGATAATATTTGTCGGCATATTGTGTTCCTCCCGGTCTATGTCGCTCGTCGCTCTGTGCGGTGGGTAGATCTGGTGTTGCCGCCCTCGAATCCTTTCGGACCGGCAACATGGACACCATGATAGAAAATAATTTTTCAGATAGTCAATAATTTTCATATAGTAAAAAGTATGCGCGATAGCGAAAAAGGGCACGACGGCAATCGGAGGCGCGGTCAGGGGCACCAGATGGCCGGGTGTTGACGCGGCGCATCAGATCGGCAGGGCGGTCGTCTTCTTGACGACGTCCAGAATGACCGAACTTTCCATTTCCTGAACTCCGGGCAGCGAGACGAGCTTGTCCTGAACAAGCGCGTGATAGTGGTCAATGTCGCGCACCACGATATGAAGGTGATAGTCGAAGCCCCCCAGGAGCAGCACTGCATACTGGATTTCCGGAATGGCGCGGATCGCGCGGCGGAAGGCTTCAAGCCCCGCCCGGTCATGTTTGTTCAGTTTGACCCGCGCCACGACAAGCGCGTTAAAGCCAAGCCGTCTGCGATCCAGATCGACGGTCTTGCCCCTGATGATCCCCGCCTCCTGCAGCTGGATGATCCGTCTTGAGCAAGGCGACTGAGAAATGCCGACCTGCTCGGCGATTTCGGTTACGGTTTTGGAGCCATCGGCCTGCATCGCGCGAAGGATACGCATGTCTGTTTCATCTATTTTCAGCATGATTCAGCCCATATTGGAAGTATTTTCGTCTTTCTCATGCTCGAATTTAGAAATTTTGTCCATCCTTTGGGAAAAACAGCCGAAAGACTCATGCAATATTGCGCCCGAATTTGAACTCGACTGGGAGAATGAAGATGGCAGAGGTTGTGATCTGTAGCGCAAAGCGCACGCCGATGGGCGGGTTTCAGGGAGAGTTCGGCGGTATCGGAGCCACTGATCTGGGCGCGATCGCAATTCGCGCCGCAATTGCCGACGCAGGGATTGCAGGTGATGACGTTGACGAAACCATCATGGGCATCGTGCTTTCGGCCGGCGTCGGTCAGGCCCCTGCACGTCAGGCCTGCCTCGGCGCTGGCCTGCCCTTGTCGACGCCGGCAACCGCAATAAGCAAGGTCTGCGGCTCTGGTATGCAGGCGGTGATCCAGGGCTGTAACCAGATTTCCTCCGGGTTCAGCCGGTTTGTCGTGGCGGGCGGCATGGAGAGCATGTCCAATGCCCCCTACCTCTCTCCAAACACCCGCTCGGGTGCACGTCTTGGACATGTGAGGATGCTGGATCACATGTTTTTCGACGGGTTGGAGGACGCCTATGAAGGTGGCCTGATGGGCAGTTTTGCCGAAAACTGCGCCCGGAAATACGAATTCTCACGCGAGGCGCAAGATGCCTATGCAATCGCCTCGCTCAACCGGGCTCTGGCCGCCACGGATGACGGGGTATTCACCGCCGAAATCGCGCCTGTGACGATCAAGACGCGCAGCGGCGAACAGACAATCCGAACTGACGAACAGCCGCGCAATGCCCGCCCCGACAAGATCCCGCAGCTGAAGCCCGCATTCGCCAAGGATGGCACGGTTACGGCGGCGAACGCCTCTTCAATTTCGGATGGCGCCGCGGCCTTGGTTCTGGCATCGCGCGACGCTGCCGCGGCGAAAGCGCTGTCGGTGCGGGCGCGGATCGTAGGGTTTTCTGGCCATGCGCAGGAGCCCGGCTGGTTCACAACGGCCCCGGTCGCGGCCACACGAAAGCTGTTGGACCGGATCGGCTGGACCATTGCCGATGTTGATCTCTGGGAGGTAAACGAGGCCTTTGCTGTGGTGGCCATGGCGTTCATGCGGGATCTCGATATCGACCATGAGACGTTGAACGTAAACGGTGGCGCCTGTGCCTTGGGCCATCCCATCGGCGCCTCGGGCGCGCGCATCCTCGTCACGCTTCTGCATGCGCTGGAACAGCGCGATCTGAAACGCGGGGTCGCCGCAATCTGCATCGGGGGCGGCGAGGCCCTGGCGGTCGCCATCGAGAGGGAGTGATCAGATGCAGGGTATCCTCACAGAAGAACAGGTGATGATCCGCGACATGGCCCGGCAGTTTGCGCGGGACAAGCTGACGCAAGGCGCGGCTGACCGGGAGGCGACAGGACGGATCGAAACCGGTATCATCGAAGAGATGGGGCAACTGGGATTTCTGGGCATGACCGTGCCCGAGGAAATGGGAGGTGTCGGGACCGACTATGTCTCTTATGCGCTGGCGCTGATGGAAATTGCGGCCGGCGATGGCGCAGTCTCGACCATGATGTCGGTCCACAATGCGCCATTCTGCGCGATCCTGCATATGTTTGCCAACAAGACGCAGCAGGACGCCTGGCTGAACCCGGCGGCCAAAGGCGCATTCATCGGCTGCTTTGCCTTGACCGAGCCCGGAACCGGCACCGATGCCGCCGCGATCAAGACGCGGGCTGTGCGGACAAACGATGGCTATGTTCTGAACGGTTCAAAACAGTTCATCACCTCGGCCCGGATCGGTGGCGCAACGATTGCCTTTGCCGTGACCGATCCGGCGGCGGGGAAAAAGGGGATTTCGGCGTTTTACCTCGAACAGGGCAGCCCGGGATTTTTCGTCGCCGAACCGGAACGGAAGCTGGGCCAGAAAGCCTCTGACACCTGCGCCCTGACCTTTGAAGATCTCAAGGTGGATGCAGGCGCGTTGATCGGAACTGAGGGGCAGGGGCTTCAGATCGCGCTGTCGTCGCTGGAAGCGGGTCGCATCGGCATTGCCTCGCAATCGGTGGGCATGGCGCAGGCCGCGCTTGATTATGCCATGGTCTACGCGCTGGAGCGTCAGGCGTTCGGCAAGCCGATCTTCGAGCATCAGGCGGTTGCCTTCCGGCTTGCGGACATGGACGCACAGATCGAAGCCGCGCGGCAGCTGGTTCTGTATGCCGCACGGCTCAAGGATCTGGGCCAGCCCTGCCTGCGCGAAGCCTCCATTGCCAAGCTGACGGCCAGCCAGATGGCCGAACGGGTCGTGTCGGACGCGATCCAGACCCTGGGCGGCTATGGCTATCTTTCGGAATTCCCATTGGAACGGATCTATCGCGACGCACGCGTCTGCCAGATCTACGAGGGCACCTCGGATGTCCAGCGGATCAACATTTCCCGTGACCTGAAAAGGAGATACCAGCAATGAAGATCGGCGCAGACACCCCCGCCATCGTCACCGGTGGCGCCTCCGGTCTTGGGGCCGCCGTGACAAGAGCCCTGCGCGCGCAGGGTGTTCCCGTCGGCATTCTGGATATGAAGGCGGACGCCGCACGGCAGTTTGCCACAGAGACCGGCGCGACATTCGCGCAATGCGATACGTCCGATGCCGGCGCCGTGGGCACCGCGCTGGACAGGCTGCGCGCCCGTCAGGGTCAGGAAAGGATCTGCATCAACTGTGCAGGGATCGCGCCAGCGGCCAAGACCGTATCCCGCGGCGCGGCCCATGACCCCGCCCTTTATGCGAAGGTTGTTGGTGTCAATCTCATCGGAACGTTCAACGTTGCAACCCAATCCGCGCTTGGCATGTCCGGGACCGAACCGCTGAACGACGATGGTGAGCGCGGGGTCATCATCAACACAGCCTCGATTGCCGCCTTTGAAGGCCAGATGGGCCAGCTGGCATATGCCTCGTCAAAGGCAGGGGTCGTCGGCCTGACCCTGCCCATGGCCCGCGATCTGGCAAAGACCGGCATCCGCGTCGTCGCCATTGCCCCCGGCATCTTCGCGACCCCGATGGTCACCGCCTTTCCGCAAGAGGTGCAGGATGCGCTTGCCCGGACCTCGGAGTTTCCGCAGCGCCTCGGGCGGGTCGAAGAGTTCGCCGAACTGGCGCTGCATATCGCCCGCAACACCATGCTGAATGGCGAGGTCATCCGCTTGGATGCAGCAACAAGGATGCAGTCAAAATGACCAGGCAGACAAAGCTCAACTTTCCGCACCCGCCCGCGCGCCCGGATGAAACGCCTGATTTCTCGGCCATTGATATCCCGGACGCCGGTCTACTGGACGTACCGCCGCCCGACCTGAAGGCTGCCGACAGTCACGACTATGCCCAGGGCTTGATCCGTATTCTCAACGATCAGGGTGACGCCGTCGGCCCCTGGGCCGATTACATCGCCGACCGGGAAGACGAGTCCTTGCTGCAAGGGCTGCGCGACATGCTCAAGATGCGGGCGGTGGACAAACGTCTGCTGAATGCGCAACGCCAGGGCAAGACCTCGTTTTATCTGCAATGCACCGGCGAGGAAGCGATCGGCTGCGGGTTTCAGCGCCAGCTTGAGCAGGGCGACATGAACTTCCCGACCTATCGGCAGCAGTCCCTTCTGATCGCGGCGGACTATCCGCTGCGGGATCTGATGGGGCAGATCTACTCGAACGCATGCGATCCGCTGCAGGGCCGGCAACTGCCCATCATGCATTCGGCGCGGGAGCATGGCTTTTTCTCGATCTCGGGCAACCTTGGCACGCAGTATGTGCAGGCTGTCGGCTGGGCCATGGGGTGCGCGCTGCGTGGCAATGGCAAGATCGCGGCGGGCTGGATCGGCGACGGCGCCACGGCATCGAATGATTTCAATTCGGCGCTGTTGTCGGCCTCGGTGTATCAGCCGCCTGTCGTCCTGAATATCGTCAACAACCAATGGGCCATTTCCACCTATACCGGCGTCGCCAGCGGCCAGAGCAAGACCTATGCCGAGCGGGTGCTTGGATATGGCATTCCCGCCTTGCGGGTGGACGGCAATGATTATCTTGCCGTAGTCGCGGTCAGTCGTTGGGCTATCCAGCGCGCGCGCAACGGATATGGTCCGATTGCGATCGAGTGGTTCACCTATCGCGCCGCGCCACATTCGACCTCGGATGACCCCTCGGCCTATCGCCCCAAGGATGAGGCGCTGGCCTGGCCGTTGGGCAATCCGGTGGACCGTTTGAAAACCCACATGATCAAGCGTGGCATCTGGACCGAAGAGCGCCACGCGCAGTCCGAGGCGGAATTGCTGGCCGAGGTCATGGCGGAGCAAAAAGAGGTCGAGAAACACGGAACCTTCGTGAACCCGCAACCGATCTCGCCGGCAGAAATTTTCCGCGGCGTCTACGCAGACATGCCCGAGCATCTGCGCCGACAGCGACAGGAGATGGGGTACTGACATGGCCCGTATGAGCATGATCGAGGCGCTGCGCAGCGCCATGGATGAGAAGTTGAGCGACGATGCATCGGTGCTCGTCTTCGGCGAGGATGTCGGCTTTTTCGGCGGGGTGTTCCGTTGTACCGCCGGGCTTCAGGAGAAGTTCGGCGAAGAGCGGGTGTTCGACACGCCCATCAACGAAAGCGCGATTGTCGGGTTGGCCGTGGGCATGGCCGCACAGGGAATGCGCCCCTGTGTCGAGGTGCAGTTCGCCGATTACGTCTATCCCGCCTATGACCAGATCACCCAGGAGGCGGCGCGCCTGCGGCACCGTTCGAACGAACAATTCACCTGTCCGATCGTGGTGCGGATGCCGACGGGCGGCGGCATTTTCGGTGGCCAGACCCACAGTCAGAGCCCCGAAGCACTGTTCACGCATGTGGCCGGGCTCAAGGTCGTTATCCCCTCGACTCCCTATGACGCCAAGGGATTGCTGATCGCGTCCATCGAGGATCCTGACCCGGTGATCTTTCTTGAACCCAAGCGGATCTATAACGGCCCGTTCTACGGCGACCATTCCGGCAAGTCCGTGCCTTGGTCACAGCACGAGTCAAGCGAAGTCCCCGAAGGGCATTACACTGTCCCCCTTGGCAAGGCCGTGGTGCGCCAGCCCGGCAGTGACATCACGATCCTGGCATATGGCACTATGGTCTATGTTGCCGAGGCTGCGGCCAAGCAAGCCGGTGTCGATGCCGAGATCATCGACCTGCGGACGCTTCTGCCGCTCGACCTCGACACGATCCGCCACTCGGTCGAAAAGACCGGGCGTTGCGTTGTGGTGCATGAGGCGACACGCACCAGCGGCTTTGGTGCCGAACTGATCGCGGAGGTCCAGGAAGCCTGTTTCTGGCACCTCAAGGCACCGATCCGGCGTGTCGCCGGATGGGATGCGCCTTACCCGCACGCCCAGGAATGGGATTACTTCCCGGGTCCGGAACGCATTGCCGCCGCACTGAAATTGGCGATGGAGGAGTGATCATGGGTATCAGCATCATCAAGGTCCCGGATGTCGGCGAAGGCGTCGCCGAGGTCGAACTGGTCGAATGGCACGTAAAGGTGGGTGACCTGGTCAAGGAAGATGACGTGCTTGCCGCGGTCATGACCGACAAGGCCACGGTGGAAATCCCGTCGCTTTTCGACGGCAGGGTCGTCGAGCTGGGCGCCGATATCGGAGAGACACTTGTTGTCGGTGCGACCCTGTTGACGATCGAGCACGCGGGCGAAGGAAACGCGACAGCGCCGGATACCGAGGCGGCAGCAGCGTCGCCCGTCGCGCAGAAAGAGCCCGAGGACAAGCTCCCCGAGCCTGCTCCGAAAGCGCCGGAACCGAAACTGCCCCCCGCCGCGCCGCCTGTTGCAGGCAGCGCGCGGGCGCCTCGCGCCGAAGGGGCTGCGCCGCTGGCCTCTCCTGCGGTGCGGGCGCGGGCGCGGGCCGCAGGCATCGACCTCCGGCGGGTGGCCGGAAGCGGTCCGGCAGGGCGGATCACGGACAGCGATCTTGATGCGGTTTTCGCCGCCGGACCTGCTGCGGTTGCAGCGCCCAAGCCCGGCCGGTCGCAGCGCGAAGGCGTGGAAGACATCCGGGTCGTCGGCCTTCGCCGCAAGATTTCGGAAAGCATGTCGCTTGCCAATGCGCGTATCCCGCATATCACCGTGATTGAAGAAATCGACGTGACCGCGGTCGAAGACCTGCGCGCAACGATGAATGTCGGAAAGGGCGACAAGCCGAAGCTGACCATGCTGCCATTCGTCAGCGCCGCCCTGTGTCGCGCGATCGACCAGCATCCCGAGATGAACGCGCATTTCGATGACGACGCGGGCATCATCCGGCGGCATAACCCGGTTCATATCGGTGTTGCCACGATGACCGACAAAGGTCTTGTGGTTCCGGTTATGCGTCATGCGGAAGCGCTTGCGCCCTTCGAACTGGCCGCCGAAATCCTGCGTCTGGCCGAGGCCGCGCGCAGGGGCAAGGCAACCCGTGACGAACTGACCGGCTCGACCATCACGATCACCTCTTTGGGTCCTCTTGGAGCGATTGCGACGACGCCGATCATCAACCATCCCGAAGTGGCCATACTGGGCATCAACAAGATGGCGGTCCGGCCCATGTGGGATGGCGCACAGTTCGTTCCCCGCAAGATGATGAACATTTCGGCCAGCTTCGATCACCGGGTGATCGACGGCTGGGATGCCGCAGAATTCGTGCAACGTATCAAGACCCTGCTGGAAAACCCGGCGCTGATCTTTATGGAGGATTGAGCCGTGAGAACCGAAACCTGCAAGCTTCTGATCATCGGTGCGGGGCCAGGCGGCTATGTCTGTGGCATTCGCGCCGGGCAACTGGGAATCGACACGATCGTCGTCGAAGCGGAAAAACCGGGCGGCACCTGCCTGAATGTCGGATGCATTCCTTCCAAGGCGCTCATTCATGCAGCCGATGAATTTGCCAAGCTGCACAGCCTTTCCGGCGAAAACGCCCTGGGCATTTCCGCAACTGTGCCAATGATTGATCTGGCCAAAACGATCGCCTGGAAAGACGGTATCGTCACACGCCTGACCGGCGGTGTTGCGAGCCTGCTCAAGAAGGCCAAAACCCGCTATGTGACTGGACGGGCGCAGATAATCGATGGCAAAACCGTGGAGGTTTCAACCAGCGAGGGCGCCTTGCGCATTTCCTGCGAAACCATGGTGATCGCCACGGGATCAAAACCGCAGGAGCTTCCGTCGCTGCCCTTCGGCGGGAAGGTCATCTCCTCCACTGAAGCGCTGGACCTGCGGGAGGTTCCCAACCGGCTGACCATCGTGGGGGGGGGGTATATCGGGTTGGAAATCGGCACGGCCATGGCAAAGCTGGGTGCGCAGGTGACTGTCGTGGAATTCGCAGACCGTATCTTGCCGCAATATGACGCCGAGCTGACCAAGCCGATCGCGGCTCGTCTGCAGGAGCTTGGGATAACACTGCATTTGGCGACCAGGGCGAATGGGTTGTCCGAAGATGGAAACGCTCTTCTGGCCGAGGGGCCGGATGGCGCAGTGGAAATCCCGTCGGACAAGGTGCTGGTTACGGTGGGTCGTGCGCCCGTCACGCAGGGATTTGGTCTGATGGATCTGGGCCTGACGATGAATGGCCCCTTCCTGGCGATTGATGACCATTGTGCGACCTCGATGCGCGGTGTCTATGCCATTGGAGACGTTACCGGTGATCCGATGCTCGCGCATCGTGCCATGGCACAGGGCGTGATTGTTGCCGAGCACATTGCCGGGCTGCCTTCGGTCTGGGACAAGCGCGCCATTCCTGCGGTATGCTTTACCGATCCCGAGATTGTCACCGTGGGCGCGTTGCCGAACGAAATCGAGGGATCGAAAACAACGGTTTTTCCCTTTGCCGCAAATGGACGCTCCATGACGATGGAGCGCAGCGACGGTTTCGTGCGGATCGTGTTCGACCCCAAAAACGAACTGGTGCTTGGCTTCCATGCCGTCGGTTCAGCGGTCTCGGAAATGTCCGGCGAGTTTGCATTGGCGCTCGAGATGGGCGCAACCCTGACGGATATCGCAGACACGATACATGCGCACCCGACATTGACGGAAACTGTCCAGGAAACTGCTCAGAAGGCCCTCGGACGCGCTTTGCATGTATAATCAAAAAGATTGAATTTGATCAATTATGCCTGAAAAACATGGAAGCCACGGCACTCTGTGGCGCCTTTCGAAGGCCGGTCGTCTTGGAAGGCATCAAAAAAGCGGATCCCATCGAGGCCAGAAGCAGAACCGTTTCGTCAAAGGCCGGATAGATTCACCCATCCAATGCCGTTGGTAACGTCGTCGAAAAACACCTTGCGCAGGGGGCGTCCATAGATTCGCTCCATAATGGCTTAGATGAACCAGAAATCCTTCTGTAATCGGGCCGTGGTTTGCAAGGAAAAGGCAACCGAAGGTGCATGCTTCTGTCCATGATATACGTGGTGCATTCACATGATGCGGTTTGCTTTGGTTCGAGAAAGCCCATCTCCGTTGCGACTTTGTTGTCCAAGTCAGGATTTCTGGCGGCTTTTCCCTCACCACGTCCCTTCGGGGGCGCCTTCCCTGCGGAAGTGTTGTGGTCCTTTCCTGTCAGACGGCTCTGAACTCAGTGCCATCGAACCACATGCGATGCATGATGACAGCCAGCTTCCGAGCCAAGGCGATCTTGGCGCGCTTTGCGCCCCGTCTGGCAGCGACGCGCGTGGCCCAGGCCTTGAATGGTGTCCATCGGGTGGACCTGACCAGCATCACGTGCGCCGCTTCGTATAGTGCTGCCCTCACACTGGCATCGCCAGCCTTGGTGATAGAGGTAACGCGATCAGTCTCGCCGGATTGGTATCGGCGGGGCGTCAACCCGAAACAAGCTCCCACGGACTTCGACGAACGAAACCTTTTGGGATCGTCGATGGCAGCACGGAAGGTCATTGCGATCACGGCACCAACGCCAGGAATGGTCATTAGGCGGCGGCAGACCTCATCCTTGCCGGATTGGTCCCGAACAAGCTTGTCCAACTTGGCAAACTCGGCTGCCATAGAGTCCCGGGAAGTCAAAAGTGGGGCGATTGCCGCTTCCAAAACGGGATTGTCTTCGATCAGTTCCCGAACCAGCTCGCAAAACCGGCCGCGGACGCCTTTGGGTACCTTCAAACCAAAACCGCGAACTAACCCTCGAACAGAATTGTCGAGTTCCCGGACTCGACGCCCCAAGGAATCTCGTGCCGACAGCATCAACCGCAAATCCCGGGCTGCGGGGGTCTTCAGATGCACAGGTTGAAACCATCCCATTCGAAGCAACTCAGCAATGCCGCGCGCATCCCACCGATCCGTCTTGGTCGGGATGGCAGACAAAGCTGCATGAACCCGCCTCGTCTCCATGAGGACCGGGGCAAACCCATGCCGCTCCAAGCCCGCCGCCAAAAACGCGGACATCGGGCCAGCTTCGAGGCCGACCGAACCAATCGCCTCAGAAAACGGGCCAAACGCTGCCGCGAGATCGTCGGGGTGGCTCGGAACGGAAAGCTCTTTGTCGACGCGGCCGGTGTCATCAATCACGCAAACCGCTGTGCTTTCAACTGAAACATCAAGTCCAATGTAGTACGTCATGGTCATCTCCTCTGAGCTGCAAGTCACCACAACCATTGTGGCGACTCGGCCCGATGACCGCATCTCCGTTGCTCAAACCTCGAAATCTGTCCGGAGGTGCTGACGTCAGACATTTTTCGCAGTATGGATAAGGAAACCGAAACTAAGTTCCGTTGGAGCGTTGCTCGCCCGGTTTCCAGCATACCCCCAGGACAATCGCGTCCTTATCACTGGTTGAGACATAAGCGTGTCCCAGACCGCTGTCGAAGTAGATGCTGTCGCCTTTTGTCAACGTGATGGGATCACGCCCTTTCAGGTGTACCGCTAGGGTACCTTCGATAACGTAAATGAACTCTTCCCCAGGGTGTGAGATGAAATCCTCGAATGCGCCAAAGCTGTGTGCTTTGATATGGCCTATCATCGGCACCATGTGTTTGCCGGTCACGTCAGAGGCCAGCATGTCGTAATCATATGTGGCGGACCGGTGCACCGGCGCGTCGCCTGCACGGGTTACGGAGACCGTGCCGTGCGAAAAGCCTTCTGCCTCGGCATCAAACAACTCGCCCACGTCAAGGCCGAGACCTTGGGCCAGCCGCATGAAGCGGTCATAGGTCAGCGAAATCTCACCACGCTCCATCTTGGAGATGGTTGAGATGGCAAGGCCCGTGCGCTCAGAAACTTCTTTGAGTGTCCACTTTCGCGACTTGCGAATTTCCCGCACACGCGCCCCAAGGTTAGCCTCGGTCGCGGTCGCACTGGGTTCAAGAAGCTTCATCGGTTGCTGCATACGACCACCCAAATTTTCCGATACGAAAAATTTTTCTTTTTTCCGATACGAAAACCACCTACCATTAATCGTGTGAAAACGGAAACGATTCTGAAGGTAAGGGTCACTTTTGCCGGAAACAGCACAGACCTTTGAAGTCGCCGTGATTGGCGCGGGCATCGCAGGAGCCTCGGTCGCGGCTGAGCTTGCGGCGGCTGGTGCAAAGGTCGTACTGATCGAGCAAGAAAGCCAACCGGGATATCACACGACAGGGCGATCTGCGGCGGTTTATTCGCCCATTTACGGGCCGCAGCCCATCCGGGCGCTCACGCGGGCTTCACTGCAGTTTTTCGAAACCCCGCCAACTAGATTTTCCGAGCGCCCATTGCTGTCTCGTATTGATGCGGCTTTTGTGGCGCGAGAAGATCAACTTGACCAGCTAGAGGCAATGGAGCGCGAGCTGTCCGATGCGCTAACCGTCAGCCGCATCTGTCAATCGACGCTTTATGAGCGGCTGCCGCTGCTGCGTGCAGGCTATGCCGTCGCTGCCTTGTGGGACACAGGCACATCAGAAATCGATGTGGCGGCGCTGCATCAGGGTTATTTGCGGATGTTCAAGGCAAATGGTGGAACAGTAAAAACACGTGCGCCTGTGATCGACTTGGTGCAGAGCGCACAGGGCTGGCAGATCGCCATGCCGCAAGGTGCTGTCACCGCGCGAACGGTGGTGAACGCAGCAGGGGCCTGGGCCGATGAGGTGGGGCAGATGGCCGGAGCCGAACACATTGGGCTGACCCCGAAACGCCGCACCGCGCTGATGGTGGACGCACCGCAAGGAATTGACATCAAATCACTGCCACTGACGATTGACGTCGCCGAAGAATTCTATCTGAAACCCGACGCAGGCAAGCTGCTGATTTCGCCGGCGAATGAAGACCCAGAGCCGCCCTGTGACGTGCAGCCCGATGAGATGGACATTGCGATATGCGTGGACCGCATCGAACGTGCGTTTGATGTCATGGTCAAGCGTGTTGAAAGCCCCTGGGCGGGGCTGCGAAGTTTCGTGGCGGACAAATCGCCGGTGGCGGGATTTTCCCCGAAGGTCGAAGGATTTTATTGGCTGGCGGGGCAGGGTGGCTATGGCATCCAGTCTGCACCGGGCCTCGCACAATATGCGGCGGCAGAACTGATGGGTAAACCAATCCCAGAGCACATTCTGGCAGAGCGGCTTGATTCACAAACGATACAACCGGATCGAGAAGGGCTTGGCGCATGATGTGGTTTGTCCCTGTACTTCTGGTAGCGCTGCTGGCCTCGGGCCTGGGTCTGGCCTATGTCGTTGGCGGCGCGGCGGTGGCCTCGTTTATCCTGACGGACAACGCCCGCTACCTCGCGATCCTGCCGCAAAAGGTCTTTTCGCAAATCAGCGTTTTCGCGCTTTTGTCGATGCCGCTTTTCATCCTTGCGGGCGAGTTGATGAACCGCGGCGGCGTGACTAAGGCGCTGATCGACGTGTCGATGGCCATCGTCGGGCGTATTCGCGGCGGGCTGGGGCATGTGAATATCATGACATCGGTGTTCTTTGCGGGCATCAGCGGCTCGGCCATCGCCGATGCGGCCTCGCTGTCGAACACGCTGGTGCCCGCGATGGAACAGCGCGGCTATTCCAAGCTCTATGCCGGGGCAATCACGGCGGCTTCTTCGATCATTGGGCCGATCGTGCCGCCCTCGATCATCCTGATCTTCTATGGCGCGATCATGCAGACATCTGTTGCCGCGCTGTTCGTCGCAGGCATCCTGCCGGGCCTCATGCTTGCGGGGGCGCTGTTCTTGATGAACGCGATTTACGCTATCCGCGACGATCACCCGCGCATCGAGAAAGGCGAGGCACCGCCCGTTTTGCCCGCCATCGCGCGCGCGTTGCCTGCACTCTTGTTGCCCGTGATCATCGTGGGCGGAATCGTGCTGGGCTGGATGACCCCGACCGAGGCCGCCGCTGTCGCCGTCGTCGTCGCAGCCCTCGCCGCATTTTTCTACGAGGGTCTGAAACGCGACGACGTGCTGGAAAGCCTCCGCCGCACCGCGATGCTGACCGGCTCGATCTTTATCGTGCTTAGTGCCGTCGCCGCGTTCGGCCATCTGGCCTCGCTCGAAAAGGTACCACAGGCAATCTCGGCGCTGATCACGGATTTGGGGCTTGGTCCGGTCGGATTCATGCTGGCGATGAACCTGCTGTTCATTCTGGCGGGCATGTTTCTTGATATTCCGATGGCGCTGGCGCTGCTTGTGCCGCTGATCGCGCCGGTCGCGATCGCCAACGGGGCTGACCCCGTGCATCTGGGCATCGTGATCTGTTTCAACCTGACGATCGGCCTTGTGTCGCCGCCGATGGGCGGGTGCCTTCTGATCGTCTCGACCGTCACCGGGCTGAACTATTGGAAGCTGGCCCGCGCGGTCATCCCCTTCGTCATCGTCGAAATCCTTGTGCTTGGGGTTCTGGTCTTCGTTCCCGAGATCAGCCTCATTCTGCCCCGCGCATTTGGCCTGTGGAACTAACGCAAAACACCCCCCGGCATGCTGGGGACAAACAGAGGAGGAAATGAAAATGTCATTCATGAACAAACTGGGCGTCGCAAGCCTTGCATTTGCCATGACCATCGCTGCGCCCGTCACGGCCGAGGTCAAGATCGCGCTCGACTCGGCCAAAGACCTTGAAAACTCGGGCACATATGTCTGGGCAAACGCCTTTTCGACCTATCTGAACGCCAATGGCATGGAAGCCGTGGAATACGAGCGCGGCGCGCTTGGCGCCGAGGCCGAAAAGATGGATCAGGTCCAGCAGGGTTTGCTGGAAGTGTCGCTTTCGGACACCAAGGGCGTGGGCGCGCTTGACGGGCACATCATCCCGACCACGCTGCCCTATCTGTTCCCCGATTGGGACTCTGTGGATCGTGGCCTTGCAAACGGCATGCTCGACAAGATCAACGCGGGTACGATCCCCCAAGGCGTCCGCGTGATCGCAATGGCGGCGCTTGGCTCGTCTGCGGGGATCTTCAACACCAAAAAGCCTGTGAACTCGCCCGCCGATATGGCCGATCTGCGGATGCGCGCTTTGGATGATACCCAGATTGGCATCTACAAAATGTGGGGCAGCAACGGCACGATCGTGGCGTGGGACGAGGTTCCCAACGCGCTGCAAACCGGCATTGCAGACGGATACATGAACCCACCGATGGTGCCGCTGATGTTCGGCCACACGGGCTTTATCAAGTACTTCACGGACGCCAAAGTGGGCCTTGGCAGCCGCACGATCATCGTGTCGGAAGACTGGTTTCAGGGGCTTTCGGCCGATGAGCAGAAAATCGTGATGGACGCCGCCGCCGTAGCGACCAAAGCCAACCGCGACTGGCTTGCCACGCGCTCGACCGAACTCGACATGCTGCGCGAGGCGGGCATCGAAGTCACCACGCTGTCTCCCGAAGCATGGAACGAGTTCAAAACGCTGAGCGAACCGCTGCACAACATGGTTCCGCTGCCCGAAGGCGCGCTGGACGCCTGGAAAACAGCGAGCGGGCTGTAATCAGATGCGCGCGGTGATCCTCTGGCTTGACCGTCTTTCGGCGACCCTCAACAGGATTGCGCTTTGGGGCGCGGTTCTCACGGTGTCGGCCTTGGTGGTGACCGCCTTCTGGCAGGCCGCCGCGCGCTATCTGCTGGATCAACCGCCCGCCTGGACCGAAGAGCTTGCACGCTATCTCATGGTCTGGGCGGGGCTTTTGGGCGCGTCCTGCGCCTTTCGTATCCATGCCGATCCGTCACTTTTTCCCGATGCGCGCCAGCGCGAGGGCGGGCTTGGCAAGGTCTTTGCCGTGATCCGTGCCATCGGCGCCTTCATCTTTATCGCACCGATCCTGTGGTATTGCGTCTACGGCCTGAACGGCAAGGTCGCCTCAGGCTATATCGCGCGCAACAGCCGGGTCAGCAGCGAAACACTCGACATCCCGATGTCGGCCTTCGCACTTGCCGTGCCGGTCGGCTTTGGCCTGATCCTTCTGCATCTTCTGGCCAATCTGGGAACAGCCCTGACACGGCGCGAGGCCGAGTAACATGAAACTGATGATCGCCTCACTGGTCACCGAGACCAACAGCTTTTCGTCCATTCCCACCGGGCGGCTGGCCTTTGAAGCCGGGCTTTTGACGCGCGAGGGCAGCACGGCCGAACCGCGGATGCACAATGTCTCGCTGCATGTCTGGCGCCGCTTGGCAACCGAGCGCGGCTGGCACATCTTCGAAAGCCTCACCGCCGCCGCCCAGCCCGCCGGGATCACAACGCGGGATGTGTACGAGGCATTCCGCGACGAAATTCTGAACGATCTGAAGGCACAGCAGCCGGATATCTTTCTGATCAACATGCACGGCGCGATGATCGCCCAAGGCTATGACGATTGCGAGGGCGATATGATGGCCCGCGCCCGCGCCATTCTGGGGCCGGACAGGGTTATCGGCCTTGAACTCGATCCGCACAATCACCTGAGCCCGGCAATGCTTGGGAACGCGACCCTGATCGTCAACTACAAGGAATACCCGCATATCGACCCGGCGGAACGCGCGGTGGAACTGTTCAACATGGCTGCGGATGCGGCGATGGGCAAAACCCGTCCCGTGATGCGCGCGTATGACTGCCGGATGCTGACGATCATCCCGACGCTGACCGAGCCGGGCAAAAGCTTTGTTCAGGCCATGAAAGACGCCGAAGGCAAGGATGGCATCCTGTCGGTGTCGCTGACCCATGGTTTCCCTTGGGGGGATGTGGCCGATCTGGGTGCCAAGATGCTGGTGATCGCCGATGGCGATGCCGAAAAGGCCGCGCATGTGGCAGAAAACTTTGCCCAGAGCCTCTGGGCGATCCGCGATGGCCTGCGCGTCGATTATCCCGATATCTGCACAGCGCTCGACAGGGCAGAACAAGCGACGGTCTTTCCGGTCACGCTGGCCGATATGGGCGACAATGCAGGTGGTGGCGCGCCGTCGGATGCCACCTTTTTCCTGCGCGAGATCCTGAAACGCGGCCTGAAACAAGTCGGGCTTGCGCTGTTTTGGGATCCTGTGCTGGTGGCCATGTGCCAAGATGCCGGTGTTGGCGCGCGGATGCGCGTGCGCCTTGGCGGCAAGGTCTGCGTGGCGTCGGGCGACGCGATCGATCTTGACGTGACCGTGCGCGGCATTCGCGAAAACATGGCGCAGCCCGTAAACGAGATGTCGATCTCGATCGGCACCGGCGTCTGGCTCGAAATGGATGGGGTGCATATCATCCTGTCGTCCAAACGGACTCAATGCTTTTCCCCGTCGGTCTTTACCGATCTGGGGCTGGACCTTGCCGAACTGCGGATCATGATCCCGAAATCCACCAATCATTTTTATCACAACTTCGCGCGCGTCAGCGCCGAGGTGATCCACGTCGGTTCCCCGGGGGCGGTCACACCCGACATTGCCTCTATCCCCTTCACCAAGCGCGACGGGAATTTCTGGCCCAAGGTCGAAAACCCCTTTGCCTGACATCCAAGGAACGATTGCCATGAAACTGCTCATCGCCTGCCTTGCCACCGAAACCAACACGTTTTCGCCAATGCCCACAGGGCGGAATGCCTTTGAGTCGACGATGGTCACGCGGCACGCCACACAGCAGCCCGGCAATCTGTTCACCGCGCCGCTGCATGAATGGCGCCGCATGGCCGAAGAAAAAGGCTGGGAGGTGGTCGAAAGCCTGTCCGCCGCCGCGCAGCCTGCCGGCACGACCGTGCGCGCCGTCTATGAAAGTTACCGAGACGAGATTTTGGCCGATATCGAGGCGCATCAGCCCGATATGCTCTTGATGTCGATGCACGGCGCGATGGTGGCCGATGGCTATGATGATTGCGAGGGCGATATGATGGCCCGCGCCCGCGCGCTGATGGGGCCGGACAAGGTGATCGGGCTGGAACTGGACCCGCACAACCACCTGACCAAAGAGATGCTCACCAACGCCACGCTGATCATCAACTACAAGGAATATCCCCATGTCGACGCGCCCGAACGCGCGCGCGAACTGTTCATCATGGCAGCCGATGCCTCCGAGGGCAAAACCAAGCCCGTGATGCGCGCATATGACTGCCGCATGTTGACGCTGATCGAAACGATGAAGGAACCCGCTAAAACCTTTGTGCAGGCGATGAAAGACGCCGAGGGCAAGGATGGTATCCTCTCTGTCTCGCTGACCCATGGCTTCCCTTGGGCCGACGTCTCCGATGTCGGAACCAAAACGCTGGTGATCGCCGATGGCAATGCCGAAAAGGCGGCCAGCGTGGCCAAGGAATTTGCCGATAAGCTCTGGGATATCCGCGAAGGTCTGCGCATGAATTACCCCGACATCGGCCAAGCGCTGGATATCGTCGCCGCCTCCAACCACGGCCCGATCGCGCTGGCCGACATGGGCGATAACGCGGGCGGCGGCGCCCCGGCGGATTCCACATTCTTCCTGCAAGAAATCCTCAAGCGCGGCATGAAAGACATCGCCCACGGCATCTTTTGGGACCCTGTGCTGGTGGCCATGTGCCAAGATGCCGGTGTCGGCGCGCGGATGCGCGTGCGCCTCGGCGGCAAGATTTGCGCTGAATCGGGCGCTGCCGTGGATCTTGAGGCCACCGTCCGCGGTATCCGCGAAGGCATGACACAAAAACTTGGCGACAGCGAAATGCCCATGGGCACGGGCGTCTGGTTGGATGCGGACGGCGTGCACCTCATTGTCTCTTCGGTCCGCACCCAGAATTTCTCACCCGCGGTCTACACCGATCTGGGGATCGATATAACCGCGATGAAGGCATTGATCCCGAAGTCGACCAACCACTTCTACCAGAATTTCGAACGCATCAGCCCGCAGGTCATCCACGTCCGGTCACCGGGCACCGTGACGCCCGACATGACCATCATCCCCTTCACGAAACGCGACGGAAACTTTTGGCCCAAGGTCGAAAACCCGTTCAACTAAAGGAACAGCCCATGACCGTGCACCGTATCGGCGCGCCGCCCGTCCTGCCCAATGGCGCAAAGGTTCCTCTGGTTCCCGCCACCCGCGTGGGGGATTTGATCTTTTGTTCTGGCGCTTTGGGCGTTGATGCGAATTTCAAATTGATCGAAGGGGGCGTGGGTCCGCAAACCACCCAAGCCATCGCCAATCTTGAGGCGGTTTTGGCGCAGGCAGGAGCAAGCCTTGCCGATGTCGCGAAAACCACGGTTTGGCTGACGGATATGGCCCATTTTGCCGAGTTCAACGCAGCTTATGCCGCGGCTTTTGGCATCCATATTCCGGCCCGATCCACAGTGACCTCGGCCCTCGCCATTCCCGGCGCATTGGTCGAGATCGAAGCCATCGCAGCAGCGAAATAACCTGCAAAGGAAAGCCGATGCAGCACGATCTATTGATCCGCAACGGCCGCGTCATTGATCCCGAGACCGGCTTTGATGACATTTGCGATATCGCCGTTCGGCGCGACAAGATCGTGGCCGTCGGGCGGGATCTGGGCAAAGCCGCGCGCGAGATTGATGCAACAGGGCTGATCGTAGCGCCGGGATTTATCGACATTCACGCCCACGGCCAATCGGTTGCCGCAGACCGGATGCAGGCGTTTGATGGAGTGACCACATCGCTGGAATTGGAAGTCGGCGCGCTGCCTGTAGCCGCGTGGTACGCGGCGCAGGCGGATGTGCCGCGTGTTTTGAACTACGGCACCTCAGCGGCATGGATATTTGCCCGCAAGGCTGCCTTTGGGGGGTTCCTGCCGGACGGCGCAGCACATCCGATTGACCAGTTGGGCAAGGCCGCGGATGACAACAGTTGGTCGGTCGCGGCTGCGGGGGATGCGCAAACCAATGCTTTGGTTGACCTGACCCGACAGGGACTTGAGGAGGGTGGCATCGGCATCGGTATTCCCAACGGATACGCTCCTGGCGCGGGCATTAAAGAGCTTACGCGCATCTGCGATCTGGCGGCCGAATTCAACTGCCCAACCTTCACCCACATCGCCTTTGCCAGCAACATCGATCCGCAAAGCTCGATCGAAAGCTACGTCCGGCTGATCGGTCTGGCTGGGGCCACGGGCGCGCATATGCATATCTGCCACATGAATTCGACCAGCTTGATGGATATTGAACGGGTGGTCGAACTGATCGCAAAAGCCCAAGAGATGGGCCTGCCGGTGACCACCGAGGCCTATCCCTACGGTGCGGGATCTACGGTTGTGGGGGCGGGGTTTTTTGCCGATCCAGAGTTCACCAAAAAGTCCGGCACCGATTATTCCACGATTGAACTGGTCAAGAACCACCACCGCTTCACGGGGCGCGATGACCTTCTCAAAGCAAGCGAGGACAACCCCTCCGACCTTGTTGTCTGGCACTTTCTGGATGTTGAGGCGAACGATCACCACCGCAGGCTGCTGGATGCTTCGGTAACTTATCCCGGTGGGTCCATCGCATCGGACGCAATGCCTTGGATCGAGCCGGATGGCAGCATCTACGCGGGGATGGAATGGCCCTTGCCCGATCAGGCTCTGTCGCATCCGCGTTCCTCCGGCACCTTTACCCGCTTCTTGCGTGAATATGTACGCGAGCGCGAAACCATGCCTCTGATCGAAGCCATTGCGAAATGCACGCTATACCCCGCGCGGGTCATTGAGGGGCGGGCACCGCAGATCGCACAAAAGGCGCGGCTAAGGGCGGGGTTTGACGCGGATATCGTCATTTTTGACCTCGAGCGCGTGACTGATCGCGCCACTTTCGAGAATATGAACCGGCCGTCAGAAGGGGTGGTTCATTTGTTGATCGCGGGGCAACCAGTGATCACGGATGGGGTGCTGGACACCTCTGCCAACCCGGGCCGTCCGATACGGGCCGCCACTACATGAGCGTTCCTATTCTGCTTGTGACCGGCTTTTTGGGGAGCGGAAAGACAACCTTTATCAATGACTTACTACACAGAGAACATGGCAAACGCATTGCGGCGATCGTGAATGATTTCGGCGCAATCAACATTGACGAGGCCTTGCTGGAAAGTGCCACGGATGAGGTGATCGGGCTAAAGAACGGCTGCATCTGCTGTACGCTTCAGGGCGATCTGTTGCGCACGCTGAAACAGGTTCTTGTTGGTGCCGCGCCTGATTTGATTGTGATCGAAGCCAGCGGTGTCTCGGACCCGCAGGGCATCATCGACGCGGTGATGGATCCTGTTTTGTGGCCCGCCGTGCTGCTTGACAGCGTCATTTGCGTTGTGGATGTCCCCGACATGATCCTGACCGCTGAACGTGCTGCTGATCCTCTGTGGCTGGCGCAGGTAATGGCGGCGGATATCATTCAATTCAGCAAGGTTGATGGCCTTGCATCCAGTGACCTGTCCAAGGTGACCATGAGATTACGCGCCATGGGGAAATCTGGGTTTGTCGGTCTTGATGCTGACAACGGGTCACTCAGCGCGCTCTTGGGGTTCGGCCGCGCAGAGCCGCGCGGCGCGGGCAGGGCAACAGTTCAGAGCGCTGAGCGATTTGCCACGCTGGAGTGGCGTAGTGATGCGGCTATTCCGATGGCGGCCTTTCAAAATGCAATAGCATCGATTTCCCCAAAGGTGTTGCGGGCCAAAGGTTTGGTTTCCTTCGTCGAAAAACCTTCAACGCAGCTTGTCTTTCAGCTAGTCGGCCAACGCGCAACTCTGGCCCCACACACCGAGGACGGCGTTGGCTGCGCATTGGTTTTCATCGGTGAGAAAAACCTGTTCGACCCCGAGGCCACGCGCGCGGTTTTGGACGCGATGGTGCTCTAGGGTTCCCCGGGACGTGAAATAGCCAAACGCCCCACCTCGTGCAGCACATGGCCTCTCACAGTAACGTCGCAACCCCTTTGTTGCAGACCTCCGATGTCGTCAGCTTAGCGTTGTAATCTTTTGCCGTTCGACCAGCTCGAGATCGATTTCATAGCCGAGCCCGGGTTTGGTGGGGGCGTGGACGTATCCATCCGCGTCAATCTGAATTTCTTCGACCAGCCCATGCCACCAGGCCTCATGCGGCAGCAGAACTTCCATGAAACTGGTGTTCGCAATTGCCATCTGGACATGCAGGTTGGCCACGTCATTGATCGAATTGCCGCCATGGTGAATTTCGAGCTTCATCGCAAAGGCTTCGGCAAGATGCGCAATCTTGAGCAGCGATGTAATGCCGCCTTTGAGCAAGACGTCACCGCGCAACATGTCCGTCGCTTTGTTGGTGATCCACGGCGCATAGTCGTCAAGCCATCCGGTCGGGAATTCGGTGGCCATCACAGGGATGTCCAACTTTTCGCGCAGCTTGGCGCAGTTATAGATATCGGTGATCGGCAAGGGGTCTTCGTACCATAGAAATCCCAGTTCCTCGATCGCCCGCCCGACCTTGACCGCCTCACCCAGATCATAGGCAGACCGTGAATCCAGCATCAGGTTGAAATCATCGCCCACAGCCTTGCGCACGGCCTGACAGGCCGCAATATCTTCGCGCCAATTCTGCTTTGGATGAAGCTTGTAGCCGTGCAAACCGGCCTCTTTGACCGCGAGCGCCTGTTCGACATATCCGTCGATCGAGTCATGCACCTCTGAACTGGCATAGACTGGGATCTTGTCGCGGAAGGTTCCAATCAGGGCATGGATCGGCAAGCCGCTGATCTTGCCGGCAAGGTCCCACAAGGCAACGTCAAGCGCGCAAACAACCTGCGTGCTGACCTGCGCGCGCATCTTCTGCATACGTTGAAAAAGGCGTTCCCGATCAAGAGGGTTCTGCCCCATAAGGATCGGCTTCAGAAAGCGGATGAGATGGGGCGCTTCGAGACTGGCAGGATGCACACACAAGCCCAGCAAGGCGTGGCCCTCGATGCCCTCATCCGTGGTGATCCGGACAAGGCCCAGATCGCTTTTGTTACCCACGGTCTTGACTTCGTGATCATAGCTTTTGGTGGGAATATTTTCCCATTTGAACAGGGTGACCGTGACATCTGTAATCTTCATATTTCCATCTCCGCGGTGTGGCGTGGCGCGTATCGAAGCCAGATTTCTAAAGCGGTACTTCGGCCATGGGTGGGAACACGTCATCTGAGGTGAAGGGGTTGGCGTCAGCCACGGCTTCGTTCAGTTCAAACCCGAGCCCCGGTTCGGACGGGACAGTGACATAGCCCTGTTCCCACTCGATCGGTTTGTTCAGCAATGTTCCAAAGAAGCCACCAAAGGTTTCGATGCTTTCGAGGATCAAGAAGTTGGGCAGGCTGGCCGACAGCTGGATGTTGGCAGCGGCCTCGATCGGGCCGGCAAACAGGTGCGGTGCGAACTGGGCATAGTGCGCCTCGGCCATGGCGGCGATCTTTTTGCCTTCCAGAATGCCGCCAACGCGACCCAAAGCGGGTTGCAGGATTTGCACCGCCTGCTCCTCAAGCATCTGAGAAATTTCAAAGCGGCTGACCAGCCGTTCACAGCCCGAGATCGGAATGGTGGTGGAGCTGGCAACACGCGCCATTTCCTTGGCGTTTCCTGGCGGTACGGGCTCTTCAAACCAGAGGGGGTCAAATTTCTCTAAACGTCGCGCCAGCCGGATCGCGCTTGAGGTCGTCATCTGGCCATGGGTCTTGATCATCAGATCACATGTGCTGCTCGCCACTTCGCGCAAGGCGGCCGTCATTTTCTCGGCGCCTTCCAGGTCTTCGAGCGACAATTGGCGCGGATCGAATGATCCCATTGGCATCACCGGATCATAGCCGATAGCGGTAAAGCCCATGTCCATGTAATGCTGAAGCTGCTTCGTCGCCGCGTCCGCCGAACCATGCAAATCCGAGGCGTCAAGCTCTTCCTTGGGTTGGGCATTATAGAGATAGGTGTACGATCTTAGCCGTTCGTGGACCTTGCCCCCCATCAGGTTATAAATCGGCTGCCCGACGGCTTTTCCGACGATATCCCAGCAAGCGATTTCAATGCCTGACATGACGCCGCCCATACTGACATCGGGGCGTTGGGTAAAGGCGGATGAGAAGAGGACGCGCCAGATGTTTTCGATGTCGAACGGGCTGCGACCGACCACGTGACGGGCGACCACGTCTTCGACCATCTGACAGACAAGACGGGGCGCAAAGGGCACGCCGTAAACCTCGCCATAGCCGGAAATCCCGTTGTCAGTCGTCAGTTTGACAAAAATCCAATAGGTGCCGCCCTTATAGAAATCGGGGTTCTTGACAGCCCATGTTTTGACGTCTGTGATTTTCATGGATTTTCCTCCAGAATGAATTTTTGTGGCGACGTTACGCCGGATAGATCGCAGTGGCGGCTTTTGGCTGGCTTGTGATTTTGGCCTGAAACCACTTAAACATGTCGCCTTGAACCGTAGCCTCGGGACGCTGCAGGGGGCTCGAAAGCGAAACGAGATCTGTCACGGGGACCCTTTCCTCTGCCTATAAAGTTGAAGCGAACCGCTCTAGCGCGGCCAGACGGTCGAGGTCGCGCGCGCCCGCCCTGTCTGCCGATGCCGCCAGAAGGCCATAGGCCCTCAACGCGACCGAGACCTCACGCTGCCGGGAGGCAGGACGCCATGCCTTGTCGCCTTGGGCCAGCATCTCTGCCCGACGGGCGGCCAGCTCTTCGTCGCTGACGTCCAGATGCACACGGCGGTTCGGGATGTCGAATTCGATCACGTCACCATCCTGCACCAGCGCGATGGCTCCGCCGGAGGCCGCCTCGGGCGAGACATGGCCGACAGAAAGGCCAGACGTCGCCCCCGAAAAGCGGCCATCGGTGATAAGGCCCGCCTTGTCGCCCAGCCCCATCGCTTTCATCAGGCCAGTCGGTGTCAGCATCTCGCGCATGCCTGGTCCGCCACGCGGTCCTTCATAGCGGATCACCACCACATGACCGGCCTTCACAGTACCGTTTTGGATCTTCTCAAGCGCCTCTTCCATGCTCTCGCAGACAATCGCGGTTCCGCGGAACTGCCAGAGGTTTTCCGGCACACCTGCGGATTTCACCACACAGCTGTCAGGCGCAAGGTTCCCACGCAACACCGCTAGGCCACCATCATGTGAAAAGGCGTGTTCGGCGCCGCGGATCACGCCTGTTTCGCGATCTGTATCCAACGCCTTGAAACGGCTGGATTGCGAAAAGGCGCGGATCGACCGTATACCCCCCGGCCCCGCTGAAAACATTTTGCGCGCTTCGGTGTTGTCAGGATTGGTGATATCCCAGTCAGCCAGATATTCTGCCACGGGCTTGCCCAGCACTGTCGGGTTTTTTGGATGGTAGCGGCCTGCCTTCAGCAGTTCCCCGGCAACCGCCATGACGCCGCCCGCACGGTGCATGTCTTCGATGAAAATTTCATGTACAGACGGCGACACCTTGCACAGGCAAGGGGTATCGCGGCTGATCCGGTCAAAATCGTCGATGGAAAAATCGACGCCGGCTTCCTGTGCCACTGCCAATAGGTGCAGGATGGTGTTCGTCGACCCGCCAATGGCCATCGTCATACGCGCGGCGTTCTCCAACCCTTCGCGTGTGCAAATGGATCGCGGCAGAACGCTGTCGTCCCCGTCACGATAATAGGCTTGCGCCATTGCGACGATCCGGCGTGCGGAGAGGCGGAACAGGTCCTCGCGGTCTGTATGGGTTGCCAGGATGGTGCCGTTTCCGGGCAGCGCCAATCCAAGCGCCTCGGTCAGGCAGTTCATCGAGTTTGCGGTCCCCATCAATGCGCAAGACCCACAGGTCGGACAGGCAGCCTCTTCGACCGCGTCGATCTCGGCCTGCGTGGCGTCCTGCGCACCGGCCACATAAATTGTGTCGATGGCATCCACGCGCTTGGTCTGGCCACGGTAGTCAAACTTGCCCGATTCCATCGGCCCGCCCGAGACAAAGATCGTCGGGATATTCAGCCGGTTGGCGGCCATCATCATGGCCGGTGTGATTTTGTCACAGTTGCTCAGGCAGATCATGGCATCAATTGCATGGGCGTTGGCCATGTATTCGCAGGCGTCCGCAATCAGCTCGCGCGAGGGCAGCGAATACATCATGCCCTCGTGGCCCATGGCGATACCGTCATCCACGGCAATGGTGTTGAATTCCTTGGGCACGCCCCCGGCGGCACGGATTTCGCGGGCGACCAGACGGCCAAGTGCCTGCAGATGCACATGCCCGGGCACCATCTCGGTAAAGGAGTTGGCGATACCAATGATGGGCCGTCCAAACTCTTCGGTCGTTGTGCCAGTGGCCCGCCACAGCGCACGCGCCCCTGTGTTCATCGCGCCAACGGTGACTTTGTCTGATCTAAGTTTCATGCTGCATCAGCCTTTCGGTTGGCAATTGCGTCGCGCAGTTCAAACCGGCGTTTTTCTGTGACCGCGGCGTGCCGTTCGCGGACGTGGCCATACCCGCGTATATGTTCGGGCAGGTCCAGAAGCTGGGTAATTTCCGTGGCCTTCGCGTCGGACCAGTTGGCCAGCGCAAAGTCGATGTCGGCTTCGTAGTCAGCCAGCAATTTGCGCGCCAGTTGTGCCTCATCCGTGTTGCGGAAGGGGTCCAGAACCGTGCCCCGCAGGAAGCGGGCTTTGTTCATCAGGCCAAAGAAGCGCATCGCCTTTTTCCCCGACACGGCGCCTTTGATCATCTTGCCGGTTTTGGCGTCGCGCCCGCCGTAAGGCCAAGCACCAAAGTAGAAGGTCAGCTCCAAATCACCGTCGAAGGTTTCTTTCAGACTCTCACGGAACGACGGCTTGCCATAGAGCCGGGCCACTTCCCATTCGTCCTTGACCGCCAGCAGTTTGTAGAGCCCACGCGCCACGGCTTTGGTGGCCGCCTCGCTGAGACCTGCATTCTGCACCCGCGCGACAGTATCTCTGTAGCTTTTGGCGAGGGTGGCGTCCTTATAGTCGGTCAGATTTGCGGTGCGCAGCGCGAGAATTTCATCCAGTGTTTTTTCACGATGCGCATCCAGCAACACAGGCGCGTTCCCCCGTGCCAGCTTGAGCGCGGCACGTGCATCGGCGTAGGCCAGACGGCCCAGATCGAAAGCCTGCTTGTTCTTGGCCACGGCGACGCCATTCAATTCAATCGCGCGGTGGATTGCCTCAAGCGACAGCGGGATCCCCCCCTGCTGCCAAGACGCGCCCATGAGCAGCATATTGGCAAAGACACGGTCGCCCATGACCTTCTCCGCCAAACCCTGCGCATCCATACCGCGGCCTGCCTCGCCAAGCGTGCGGGTGAGGCGTTCGAGTTGCTCGTCCCCGCTGAGTTGCCAGTCGGGGTTTTTGGAGAACTCCGAGGTCGGCACCACTGTTGTGTCGGTTACAGCCACTGATTTGCCCGGTGTCAGCTTGGACAGGGCCTCATCGCCGACCGCCACAACCAGATCGCAACCGATCAGCGCGTCGGCCTCGCCCGTCGCAATCCGGGTTGCGCGCATCTGGTCGGGGCTGACGGCCAGCTTGATGTGGCTGTGCACGGCGCCGTATTTCTGAGCCAGCCCAGTGATGTCGAGGTTCGAGGCATAATAGCCATCGGCATGGGCCGCCACGGCTAGCGTCTGGCCCACGGTCACAACGCCCGCGCCGCCGATGCCGGACACGAGGATCGACCAGGATCCGTCGATTGTGCGTGGGGTCGGGGCGGACAGGTGGCTTATATCAATATTTATCTCGGCCGTTTTGGTCTTGCGTGGGGTAGCACCGCTGATTGTCACAAAGGACGGACAGAAGCCTTCGACACAGGAAAAATCCTTGTTGCAGGAGGATTGGTTGATCTGCCGTTTGCGCCCCAGATCGGTTTCCAGCGGCTCGATCGCCATACAGCCCGACACGGTGGAACAATCGCCGCAGCCTTCGCAGACTTCGGGGTTGATAAAGGCCCGCTTATCCGGATCGACCCATTTGCCGCGCTTGCGCAGGCGGCGACGCTCGGTCGCGCAGGGCTGGTCATAGATGATGACCGTGACGCCGGGCAGTTTGCTCAGCTCTTTCTGCACCAGTTCCATTTCGGTGCGCGGGTGCACCGTGACGCCCACACCCAAATCCTTGCCGTCGTATTTTTCCGGCTCGTCGGACACCAACGCGATGCGTTGGACGCCCTCAGCGCGCACCTGGCGCAGCATCTGTTCGGGGTTGACCTCGCCATCATGCGCCTGACCGCCGGTCATGGACACAAAACCGTTGTGCAGCAGCTTGTAGGTCATCGTTGCCTTTGCGGCGACGGCCGCTCGAATGGCCATCATCCCGGAATGGAAATAGGTGCCATCGCCCATATTGGCGAAAACATGCCCCTCGTCCGTAAACGGGAACTGGCCCAACCACATGGCACCTTCACCACCCATGTGGCTGATCGAATTGGTTTTCATCGGGTCGCGCATTACTGCCATGGTATGACAGCCGATCCCGGCTAATGCGCGGCTGCCGTCAACAACCTGGGTTGATCGACCATGCGGACACCCGGCACAGAACGACGGCGGGCGGATCACGCCGCCGCCCAGTGCGGGCGGTTGGTCAGGCCGGTTGGGCATGGAGATCCCGCAGGCGGGGTCGATGTCATTGGCCACCCGAACCAGAACGCGGGTCACCATATTGGGGTCAATCTCGCCGATATTGGGAAAGGCGCAATCGTCTTCGCCTGCCGTGAATGCAGTGCCGCGATAGGTCTTGCCGACAATCCGCGGGTTCAGGCCGGAGCCATAGAGGATGGACCTGATCTGATCCTCCAGCATCGGGCGCTTTTCCTCGACCACCAGGATCGTATCCAGCCCCTGAGCAAAGTCTCGGATTTCGGCATCATCCAGTGGCCAGACCATGCCGATTTTCAGACGCCTCACCGGCATGTTGCCGATCTTGCCGTCGCGATAGCCCAGACCGGCCAGCGACTGGTTCAGATCCTGCCAAGCTTTTCCGGCGGCAACGATCCCGATCCGCGCGCCGTCCGGACCGTCCTGTTGGTTCAGTCCGTTGAAGCGCGCATAGGCCAGCACCTTTTTCAACCGCACAGTCCACAGTAGGCGCTCCTGGTCCAGAATGGGCGTAAAGGGTTTGATGCTGGTATCGGGGCCGGAATCTATGGGCAGGGTGATCTGCGGACTGTCGTGCGCGACATGGACAGACCCGCCGCCTTCGACCACATCGGTCACCAGTTTCATGCCGACTAGCGTGGAACTGTACCTGCTCATCGCGATGCCGTGCAGGCCCATGTCCAGCACGTCCTGCGCATTGGCCGGGGCCAGCAGCGGCATGCCCAGCGAGGCGAAGTTCATGTCGGAATAGCACGCCACAGTCGAAGATTTGGCCCCGTGGTCATCGCCCACCAGCAACAGCGTGCCGCCCTTGGGGTTGGTGCCCGCCAGGTTGGCATGGCGCAGCGGGTCCATCGAGCGATCCATGCCCGGCGCCTTGCCGTACCAGATCGAGAATACACCATCCACCTTGGCCCCGGGAAACAACCCCACCATCTGCGACCCCCAGGTCGCGGTGGCGGCAAGGTCTTCGTTCACGCCAGGCTGAAAATAGATGTTGTGCGCCTTGAGCTCTTTTTCGGCCTGTACAAGGTTCATATCATAGGTGCCGACTGGAGACCCGCGATAGCCTGAGATATAGCCGCCTGTGTTCAACCCCGCCGCAGTATCCCGCTTGCGCTGCTGGATCGGCAATCGCACCAAAGCCTGCATGCCCGTCATATAGACCCAACCCTCGTCCTGGCTCAGGCGGTCTTCAAGCGTCATTTCTAACCGAGAGGTGCGCACATGTTCAGTCATGGGTGTCTTTCCATTTGTTCATTGGACATTCCTAGTAGGCAATTGACGGCAGCCATAAGGCGAGGCTCGGAAATTCAAAAACCAGCGCCAGAGCGATGAGTTGCAGAAGCACGAACGGGATGATGCCGCGATAGATATCTGGCAAGCTCACGCTGTCTGGCATCACGCCTTGCGCATAAAACAATGCGGGACCAACAGGCGGCGTGATGAATGACGTTTGCAGGCAAATAGCGAATAGAATGGCAAACCAGACCAGATCAAACCCCAGTCCGGCAATAGCCGGACCGACAAGGGGCAAGACGATCAGCGTTATTTCAAGCCAGTCGAGAAAAAACCCCAGAACAAAGGTCAAAAGCAAAACCGAAATAACAACGGCGTTTGGTGAAACAGGCGCTGAATGCAGGATGTCTTTGATCAACTCGTCGCCACCAAGGCCACGAAATACAAGGGAAAACGCCGTCGCGCCAAATACGATGGCAAAGATGAAACCGGTCGTTTTCATCGTTTCCACCGAAACATCTTTCAGAACGGTGAATGTCAGGCGCCCTTTGAAAGCGGCCAGAAAAACTGTGCACAACGCCCCAACGCCAGAGGCCTCCGTTGGTGTGGCGATCCCGAAAAAGATGCTGCCAAGGACTGAGAATATCAAGAGAACAGGCGGCACCATCGAGCCGAGGATCTGGACCACATCGCCCAATTCCAACGGTGCAACATCGTGCATCGATGGTGCCACGCCCGGGCGCAGGCGCGACCAGACCAGAATGAAAACAATGTAGATCAAACCTAACATCAATCCGGGGATCATTGCCCCCATGAACAGATCGCCCACGGAAATGGCCAGCCGGTCCGCCATGAGCACCAGCATGATCGAGGGGGGGATCAGAATGCCCAAGGTGCCGACAGCGCAGACTGTGCCAACAGCGAAAGACTTGTTGTAGCCTGCATCCAACATCACCGGAACGCCCAGCAGCGTCAGCAGCACCACCGAGGCACCAATGATGCCAGTAGATGCGGCGAGGACGATTCCAATGATCGCCACTGCCACCGCCAGCCCGCCCCGGACCCGACCCAAAAGGCGCGCGAAATTTTCCATCAACTCGCGTGCGATCCCGGATTTGTCGAGGAAAAGGCCCATAAAGACAAACATTGGCAGGGCGACCAGAACCCAACTTTCCATGACCGCCCAGTTGCGATCGATGATGGACGACGTATAGCCCCAATCAATTGCGTAAAACGTGTTGTCCAGCAGGTCGGTATAGGCCCCCAGGGCGACCGAGATTGCGGAGTAAACGATCGCCAAACCTGCCAGCGTCCATGCCACTGGGTAGCCGGTGAAGATCAGAGCAATGAAGGCCAGAAACATTGAAATGGCCATGTAGTCGGTGATGACGAGATCCATGTGAATACTCTCTGCGCTCAGCGACGTGTGTCGCGCAGATACGCGATGCATCGGGTTAGTCGGGAAATCGCGGCAATCGCCACAAGCAAGAACGCAAGGGGCAAAGTACACTTTATGATCCAGCGATAGGGCAGACCGCCGGGGGATATCGAGACCTCGCCGCTGGCGAAGCTGTTGGTCACGAAGGTGACGCTATAAACCAGAACAAGCGCACAATACGGCAGCAGGAACACCAGCGTGCCAATAACTTCGATCCAGCTTGTCGTGCGTTTGCGAAACCGGGTGCTGAGCAAATCAATGCGGATATGCGCGTCGGTAACGGAGGCAAATGCCAGCGCAAAGGCGATACCGACCGCATAAATGTGCCATTGCAGTTCTTCGATGTAGATCTTGGTGGCGCTGAACCCGAACCGCAAAACAACGTTTAGAATGATGACCAAAACCAGCAAGAACCAGACTGAGGAAAAGATCACGCCCAGTCGAAAGATGATTGGGTCTGCTGTTCGTGAAAACGCCGTGTGTGGTAAATCGACAGTCACGTCATCGTTCACGCGCCCCGCAGCATCGGGAGTTTGCTGTTCAGACATCTGATCCACTTTCCGCCAAAGGACAAAGGGGCCGCCGCTTTAGCGGCCCCGCTTTGTGACTTTCGGACAGGCCTGTTAGTCGGCGCTACTCGTGTCGAGATATCCGGAAACAAGTTTCTTGTGCGCTTCCATCGACTCGTAGATTTCCTTGAAATCCGCGTCTTTTGCGGACTGCTCGGCCATCACTTCGGCGGTTGCTTTGCGGAGCGCTTCGATCATTTCATCCGAGAAGACATGGATCTCGGCGCCATCGGCCTTGGCCTTGGCCATCGCAGCCGCTTGGATCGAGTCGCTGATCGTCAGGTTCTTCATTGTAATGGCTTCGCAAGACGTCTCGACAGCTTCCTTCTGTGCGTCCGAAAGGCCATCCCAGACACCTTGGTTTATAACCAAGTGACCCGTTCCTACTGGCTGATGCCAGCCCGGGAAATAGCCATGCTTGGCAACCTTGTGCAGGCCAAGTATCACGTCCACAGAGGGAAGCGAGCCTTCGGCGGCGTCGATTGCTCCGCGTTCAAGCGCCGGGAATGTTTCACCAAGCGGAAGGGTCGTCACCGACATTCCGAGCCTGGTAAGCACATCAGCGCCAAGGCCGGCGGTGCGGAAGCGAAGCCCCTTGAAATCCTCAATGGAATTGAGCGGTTCGCGGAACCAGCCACCCATCTCGGCGCCGATCATCCCGCACAGAAAACCGTGAACGCCATTCTTGTTAAGAAGCGCTTGCGTCAGCGCCTCGCCGCCGCCTTGGTAGTACCATCCCGCATATTCACGCGGCCCAAGCCCGAAAGGGGCGCCGAACAGCAAGGCGGTTGCAGGAATGGAACCGGCACTGTACCCGATTACGGCCATTCCCGCAGGCACCTTGTTGTCACGAACGGCATCAAGAACGGCGAACGGCGGAACAATCTCACCCGGTTCGAACAATTTGACCTGAATGTCGGCATCTGCCGCATTGATCGTCGCGGCCCAATCTTTCAAGGGCTCACCAATGCCCGGCAGGCCTGTCGGGAAACTCACAGGGACTTTCCAGCGCTCGGTCGCGGTCGCGCCCGACGCCATCGTGGCAGCGAAAGCCACCGCCGTGGCGGCAGTTTTAAGAACGTTCATTGTCTCTCCTCCCAAGACATTTTCACCCATTGGGGAGAGCATATTTGGCAAACAAAATTTGGTCCAATTTGGTTTTTCTTGCATTAGGCAAGATTCAAGAAATACTATCTCCGGAGTGGCGGATCGACCTGAACTGTCCGCGCGCGACTTCAGAGCGGAGGATTTCATGCTCAATCTCAACCAGTTGCAGCATTTTCGGTTTGTTGCGGAAACTGGCAATTTCGCGGCAGCTGCGCGCAAGGCGAATATCACCCAACCCGCGCTCAGCAACTCGATCCGCAGCCTTGAGCAGCGCATGAGGGTTCAGCTTTTCGACAGAAGCGAGCGCCCGATCCGACTCACCCCCGCTGGCCGCAACGTTCTGAACCGCATTGATTTGCTGTTGCACGTTGCCCGAAACGTAGAGAAAGAAGTCAGCTACTTGTCTCAAGGTCTGGCGGGCGAGCTCAGGATTGGTATGACCTCGGTAAGTTCCGCAAGTTTTGGCGGGGTCATTCTGGGCAAGTGGTTGGCCAAAAACCACCGTATGAGGGTGGATGTCACCGTTGCAGACACTCTGGTTCTCATGGAACTGCTGCGCGCCGAGAAAATGGATTTGATCATCGGTGACGCGCGCGACCTGCCCGCAGATCGGTCCGGAATTGATATGTTGCCAATCACATCGCAAGAGGGCCATGCGTATTGTCGCGCCGGACACCCTGTTCTCGCTCTGCCGGTGATATCGTTTCACGACTTGTTGCCATACCGTTTTGCCGGGTCGCATTTTCCCAAGGCGGTGCTGGAGCACGTTGCGCAGCTTCACAATTTGGAGACCCCTGCGCTCATCGAACTCGCTATCGAAAGCGACAACATTTCGCTTTTGCGCGATGCCACTATGAACAGCGATCTGATATTGCTGACAACCCGTGGCTGCGTGCGCAATGCTTTGAACGCCAATCTACTTGAAAAGTTGCCAGTTGAACTGCAAACGCCAGGCAACTGGTATGCGGTGACGCTCAAGAACGCGGTGCTTCATCCCGCAATCCCCAGTCTTAAGAAGGCGATAAGCGAAGCCTCTGCCGAGGCGTGACGCCTTTCTGCATCGGTTCGGTCAGGTGGACATTTGGCATCAGACTCTCCTATCCATGCTCAATCGTATCAGATACTGACATAGATATTCAAGTTCATGATCGATCCCAACTTGGGCACCAAATCGGCTCGCTGGCTGCTCCCGTCCTTCTGCCCCCGGATTCCAGTCAGAGAACCGTGCCCGACAGTTTCCGATACTGCCCGTCCCGAGAACATGAATGCTGCGACACGCCGTTTGACGGACTCATGCGGTCTAGTCTTCCGTGGCCGCTTTCGTGGCCGCGTTGGAACGCCATATTTGTATTTGGTTACAGATGTTTGTTTGGTGGCCAACGTGAAACAGTGCCGTAATTTTGGCCGCTTTCACTACGCCAAAAAAGCCCACACCGGCGTCAGAACTCGGAAGCCGTCAAGCGACACAAGCTGACAGTTGCATGCCACTATCAATCAAATCTCCTTGCCATCATTAATGTTGTTTCGTATCGATGCACCATTATAGATGGAGTCGGCATCATGAAGCACGTGATCCACAGCGTGGCAACAGCCACGGCACTAAGCATATCCGGATCAATGGCCTCGTCAGGTCCGGCTCGACTGTCAGTCATCTGTTCCCAAGCCATCGAGGCCAATTCGGCATGTTGCGGAGATCTCTGCGCATAGGCGTCGAACGCGACGCGGGCCTCTTCAACCTCCACGGCGCCGGCTCGCCTTACAGACGGGTCGTCGGAGAACGGATGATCGAAATCCGTCCGTCGGAACTGCGCCACGAGCGCCCTGAACGCCTGCTGCTCCGATGGGGCAAAAATGTCGGGCCCGTCCTTCACGAGATCACCCCCTGGTGCCGCCAACCGCTCACCGAGCACTTCCTCAGCGTCATCCACCTCGTCGACCTCGGTTGGCGCACGCAGGACGCGTACATCGGTCAGAACATCGCCCAACCGAACATGCGTGGCTTCCAGCCGGTCGAGCGCGTCTTCCCGTCCGCAGATTTCTCCAGATCGAGGTCGCTTGCTTTGGCAATCCCCTGCAGATCCTGTGCCAGCCAATGGCGCTCCAATGCGGCATTGCCTGCCCCCTCCCGCAGGCGCGCGGCCACAGCCTCGGCATCGATGCCCGTGCCTTGCAACGCCTCGGCCAGCTTTGATGCCACCTCTCCATCGTCAAGACGCGCGAGGTGTTCTTCACTTAAGTTCGGCCTTGCATAGATGCCGTCCCGGGATGGGGCATCGACCAGGGCGGCGGAGCGATCCCCGAGCGGGTTCAAATGCGCGACCGAGGCCAGAAAGTCGGTCAGCTTGCGCTCGATCACCGGCCTCTCGGCCGCCGGCGCCCTGTCGATCGCCGCCTCGATCTGGCGAATGTTCTGAGAAAACTCGGCGATCAGCGTGTCGAACGCTGCTTCGTCTTGGGACATGTAGATGGCTCCGTCAGATTGAATCTGACCGCCACTGGCAAGGATGGTGCTGGCCCTCTCGAGCGCCTCGGACACGTCTTCGAAATTCGAACGGGACGCCTCCGCCGCGAGCCCGCGATAGATCAAAGCGTTGTGCCGGACGGTTTCCAGAGCGGCCGCCAGGTCAGCGCCGGTTCTCTGGCGCTCGACAGGGGGACGGCCCGCATCGCGGGCCTTGTAGATTTCATCGATCTCGGCGCGGTAGGTCGTGACGCCGCGATCCAGACGGCGCGTCGCCTCAAGGCGGATCCCATGAACTTGGGCCGCCTCGACCATCGCTTCGCGAAAGGCGTCGTAGTTGAAGTGATGATCCTTCCCGAGAAAGAACATTTCGCCATCCTTGCTGCGGCGGTTCAGAACGATATGCGCATGTGGATGCGCGCGATCTTGGTGTATTGCAGCAATATAGTCGAATTGCGACCCCTCACCTTGAAAGAACTTCTCGCAGACCGCCTGGGTGATATCGCGCACCTCCTCGCCGCTGGTTCCAACCGGGAACTCGAAGCCACGGTCAAAGGTGATCGAGCGCCGTGCCGGTTGGGGCAGGGGTTCCATCACATCCATCAGTTTG